>JAQBYL010000345.1 GCA_027622495.1 Pseudomonadota bacterium | reverse complement strand
GTTAGATTACACAAAGAGATCTAATATGTTGCGCGTCCGTTTTGTCGCCACAACCCTTACGTTGGCCACTCTGAGCGCGTCAGCATTTGCGCTCAAACCAGACCAGCGTGTGGAGAATTTCCGTCTTCCAGATCAGACCGGTGCGTCCCATCAGCTGTATTACTACAGCGACATGGACGCAGTGGTGATCATGGCCCAGGACGCAAGCTGCAAACTGATGGATCAGGCCGCAGTGCAATTGGCTGCACTGCAGCAAGCGCACGGTGACGGCAATATTGCGTTCTTCATGTTGAATTCAAGTCTGACCGCCGAGCACGTCCGGCACGCACCTGACCAGACAGCCATACCAGTTCTGATCGATTCATCGCAGCTGATTGGCGAATCCCTGGCGCTGTCGAGCGCGGGTGAGGTTCTGGTGGTTAATCCCAAGACCTGGCAACTTGCCTATCGCGGAGGTGCCGAAGGGGCTGCGAATGCCCTGCAGGCAATCGTTGCTGGTGAAGCAGTTGAGGCTTCCGTGACCGAGGTCGAAGGCTGCGCCATCGCCTACCCGGAGGTTCAGGCAAAAGCCAGTCATGCGGATATTTCCTACAGCGAAACCATCGCCCCGATGCTGCTGGAAAATTGTGTAACCTGCCACCGGGAAGGCGGGATCGGTCCCTGGTCAATGACCAACTACGACATGATCCGCGGCTTTGCACCGATGATTCGCGAAGTAGTGCGCACCCACCGCATGCCGCCGTGGCATGCCGATTCAAAGCACGGATCTTTCAGCAACGACCGTTCCCTGACGGACGAAGAGACCCGCACACTGATCCATTGGATCGAAGCCGGTGCACCACGCGGTGAAGGCCGCGATCTCCTCGCCGAATACAAATATGCCGGGACTGAATGGGTCCTCGGCGAGCCAGATCTGATACTCGAAATACCCCCCACAGATGTGCCCGCTACCGGTGTGGTGGACTACCAGTACAAGCACGTCAGCAATCCTCTGGATCACGATGTGTGGGTCATGGCGTCGGAAATCCTGCCAGGAAGCCGTTCTGTTCTGCACCACGTGATCACCCGCTTTGGCGAACTCGAGACTGAAGGCCCGCGCGCCGGTCACCTCAAGCGCAGAGGGGGCGGTGGTCTGGCCGGTTATGTACCGGGTGCGGTAGCGAAAGCTTATCCTGAGGGAACCGGAACCCTGCTGCCAGCAGGCGCCACCATCGAGTTCCAGATGCACTACACCCCAACCGGTCAGGCCCAGGTAGATCAATCCCGTATCGGTATTTATCTGCTCGACGAACCACCGCAACACCAGATTCGGTCGATCGTGCTGATCAATCCGTTTATCCGCATCCCGCCGAATGCCAAGGCGCACAAGGAATTCGCCCAGCAGGTAGTCAAGCAGGACGCACTGGTGTACAGCCTTCTGCCGCATGCCCACTTCCGTGGCAAGGCGTCTGAGTTCCGTGCTGTTTATCCCAACGGCAGCGAGGAGGTTCTGCTTTCAGTCCCCAATTACGACTTCAACTGGCAGACCACCTACACCCTGACCGAACCAAAGCTGTTGCCGGAAGGAACCAAAATTATTCACACCACCTGGTGGGATAATTCAGCGCAGAATCCGGCTAACCCCGACCCGTCACGAGAAGTGCCGTGGGGTGAGCAGTCGTGGGACGAGATGTTGTTCGGTGCCATCACCTTACGCTATCTGGACGAAACGGATGTCGATCTGAAGGCAGAGCTCGCAGCGCGTTTTGCGCAGACGACGGCGAGCGGTGCGGACTGACCCTGTCGGGGTGGGAAACTGCATTCATGACTGACAAAGCATCCAGCCTGTAAAAGCAGGCTGGGTGTGGCGCTAATTCAGCAACCGCCAGATTTTTTCTGACGTCAGCGGTATGTCCACATGGGCTACGCCATCGGCGCGCAACGCATCGAGCACCGCGTTCACCACAGCGGGTGGTGAACCACAAGCCCCGCCCTCACCGATCCCTTTCACACCCAGAGCATTGTTGGGATCGAGAACTTCGTTGAACGAAACATCCACATCCGGCAGATGGGAAGCCCGCGGCATCGCATAGTCCATCAATGACCCCGAAAGCAACTGACCACTTGCGTCATAAACGATGTTCTCCAACAACGCCTGGCCCAACCCTTGCGCCACTCCACCATGGACCTGCCCTGCCGCGAGCAGCGGATTGATCACCCGTCCGCAATCATCCACAGCCGTGTATCTGAGTACCTCGATGACACCGGTTTCGGTATCGATTTCAACTTCGGCGATGTGAGCGCCGTTCGGGAAGGTGAAACCCGAGCCCCGGTTATAGCGGTGCAGTTGATCCAGACCCGTGCCACGTCGTTCTGCTTCGTGCGCAACGTTGATCAGTGAGACCCGCTGGTCGGTTGTGGTTCGAACATATACACCATCGGCAAACGTCAGTGCCGAGCCTTCAGTCTGCAGCATTTCCGCCGCGAGCGGACGGCCCTGCTCCACCACTGCCTGACAGCCGTTGAGCACTGCCATACCGCCCATCTGCGATGACCTTGATCCACCTGTGCCACCACCGAACCTGACCCTGTCTGTGTCACCCTGAATGACGTTGACCGACTCGAAGTCCACACCGAGCGCTTCGCTCACGATCTGCGAAAAGGCAGTCCGATGGCCCTGACCATGAGAGTAGGTGCCCACCACCACGTCTACTTCGCCCGACCCTCGAACCCGCACGCGCGCTTCTTCTTCAATTCCGCCACCGGATGCTTCCATGTACATCCCCAGACCGATGCCGCGGCGGCGGGTTGGTCCTGCTGCTGCCTTGCGCTCCGCAAAACCTGCCCAGTCTGCTCGCTTTAGCGCCAGGTCCATGGTCTGTGCGAATTCACCGCTGCAGATCGGCTCACCAAAGCCGTTGATGTACGGCATTTCAGCCGACGAGATAAAGTTCCTGCGTCGTAACTCCAATGAATCAACCGCCAGCCTCACGGCTGCCTTCTCGATCAGGCGCTCTGTCAGATAACAAGCTTCCGGACGGCCGGCGCCACGATACGCAGCGACCGGCATGGTATTGGTGAACACGCATTTTACCGAATGGTGAATCGCCGGAATTCGATAAACGGTGCCGATGACTTTACCGCCACCCATGGTTGGCACAAAAGGACCGACTGCGCTGCAGAACGCACCGAGATTGGCATAGGTTTCGACCCGCAACGCTGTGATGAGACCGTCGAGGTCCAGACCCATGGTCGCCAGCGTGACATTGTCGCGA
Organism: Pseudomonadota bacterium; assembly: GCA_027622495.1. Taxonomy (GTDB): domain Bacteria; phylum Pseudomonadota; class Gammaproteobacteria; order Pseudomonadales; family Azotimanducaceae; genus JAQBYL01. Next base: position 1,620 of record JAQBYL010000345.1, on the reverse strand, counting down.
CCGTGTGAATCCGTTAGGAACATCTCTGATCGGTCACCTGTCCATTTAACGGGTCGGCCGAGAGCTTTCGCAGCGAACAGACAAACACAGGGCTCTGGATGAACCTCGCCGCGAATGCCGAAACCACCGCCTGTATCCAGCGAGATCACCCGCATCTGATCGAGCGGTACGTTGAAGATCGATCTGGCCAGCACAGCCTGTTGCCCGAAGGCACCCTGGCTCGGGTTGTACAGGGTGTAGCGACCATCGTTGTACGCCGCTACACAACATCGCGGTTCGAGCGGGCTGGGTGCCACACGATTGTTGATGACTTTGAGTTCTACTATGTGTGCGGCCGACGCAATCGCTGCGTCCACAGCGTTCGTATCGCCGTTCTGCCAGTGTATACACAGGTTGGACCCATGTTCCGGGTGAATAGCAGGCGCATCGGCAGAGGCGGAACTTTCCAGGTCTATTGTCAGTGGCAGGTCGTCGAAACTCACTTCAATCAGGTCGACCGCAGCTCTCGCCTGCGCTGGTGTTTCGGCGATCACCGCCGCTATAGCCTGACCAACAAACCGCACCCGATCTTCCGCGAGGACCGGGCGCCTGGGGATGTAGCACGGCTTGCCATCGGCGTCTTTCAACACAGCGCGGCAAGGCATTGGTCCGAGTTCGGCAAGATCAGCGGCCGTGTACACAGCCAGCACACCAGGTGCGGAGCGGGCGGGTGCGGTGTCCAGATTTAACAGGCTACCGTGAGCAATTGGTGACCTGAAGAATGCCGCGTAAACCTGATCAGGCAGGTTCACATCGCCGGTAAACTGGCCGCCGCCGGTGACGAGACGCGGGTCTTCCTTGCGTGGGACCGGTTGCCCGACTGCGAATTTAACCACGCATCAGCCGTTGATCACTTTGTTGCTGAGCGTGCCGATCGGTTTGACCTCGACTTCGATCAGATCGCCTTCAACCATGAACACAGGGGGCGTGCGGGCTACCCCGACCCCGCCCGGTGTGCCGGTTACGATGACGTCACCGGCTTCCAGTTCGATGAAGGTTGAGCAGTATTCGATCAGATGCGCCAGGCCGAACACCAGCAGACTGGCCTTGGCATTCTGCATCACCTCGCCATTCAGACGGGTGGTGATTTCCATTTCGTCCAGATCCCCGATTTCATCCGGGGTCATCATCCACGGACCGAAACCACCGGTGGCGGTAAAATTTTTACCCGGGGTGAACTGGCTCGTGTGGCGCTGATAGTCGCGCACGCTGCCATCGTTGTAGATCCCGTAACCGGCAACATGGTTCAGCGCTGCACTTCTGGAGATGCGTCGACCCGGTTTGCCGATCACCATGGCGATCTCGCCTTCATAGTCGAGGCGATCCGATTCGGGCGGTTTGAGCATTGGTTGCTCATGGGCAACCTGAGCTGCGGCAAAGCGTACAAAGATGGTCGGAAAGTCTTCACCGCCGCGACCCGTCTCTTCCTGATGCGCTTTGTAGTTCAACCCGACGCACAGAATTTTGTTCGGGTTGGGGATGGTGGGAGCATAGACAAGGCCTTTGAGAGGCACATCAGCCTTGTCACCCAGCCTGGCATGCAGACCGGCGAGCGCGTCAGCCGCAATGGCTGACTTCAGA
>JAQBYL010000344.1 GCA_027622495.1 Pseudomonadota bacterium | reverse complement strand
TCCCACCGTTCAAAATAGAGTATTCTGGACACGCACTAACTCGTCGAGCTTGACCAGCAGCGTGGAAAAAGCCGCTGTGCCCGGATGGATCCAGTCGAAATGACCAGCCCCCGGTTCGATATGCGTTGCAGCTCCTTCAAGCCGTGCCTGATCGATGTCAACGATGCCGTCAGCTTCGCCGTGCAGCAGAATAGACCTCGGATGCAGGATTTTGTCCGCCAGACCAGCAGCCTCATAAGCCGTCGGGTGCTGGGTCTGCGTGCCGCCCATGAAGTCCACAGCTGCACTCTGACAGCTGTTGGAACCCGAGGCATAGCTGGACAGGTCGGTAATTGCAGCCATCCCGATGACTGCCTTCACCGAAGCGGGTTGCCGACGTGCAGCATGAAGCGCCAGATGCCCACCGGCGGAGTGGCCGATCAGAATGGCATCAGTGCTCCCCGTGTGATCAACGATGGTGTCGAGCGCCGCGGTGATGTCCGCCAGGGTGCCTGGCCAACCGCCGCCTTCGTCGCCCGTGCGCCGGTATTCCACGGCGAAGACCGCATAGCCTTCGGTTGCGAGCGCACTGGCCAGCGCTCTGATGTGGTCCACGTCAAACGAATTCAACCAGCAGCCCCCATGGATCAGAATCAACAGGCCTTTTGCACTCAACTGCGGTTCCCATTGCAGGATGAACTGCACAGGGTCGTCGCCATATTTGAGCCAGCCATCCGGATTGCGGGCTGGTAGAGAGCTGACATCGCTGTAGGGCACGTTCTTTAGTGTGGCCGCCGTCTCCGGTTCTGCTGCCATCTCAGTGCAGCCGGTGGTAAAAATTGCGGTAAACGCGAGCAGTTGAATTCTCGCCTTGAGTTTTTTGATCGAACGCATACTCACGAAATACTTGTGTCGGTGAACAGGTTTCATGTTGCGTCCATGCAGATATAGAAGCAATCTCGGTGAGGCAGCAAGGAGTCAGCGTGATTTACAGCGACCAGTCACCGATCAGTTTTCAGGACCCGCTACCCGAGGCAGTGGACGTAGTGATCATTGGTGGCGGGGTCATCGGCATATCCACCGCCTGGTTTCTGAACCTAAGCGGGGTGTCTGTTCTGGTGTGTGATAAAGGCCGAGTTGCCGGTGAACAATCAAGCCGCAACTGGGGCTGGATCCGTCAGCAGGCACGGGACCCGGCGGAACTGCCGATTGTGATCGACAGCATCAACACCTGGGAGGCGCTGGCCGGTGGTCTCAAAAGCAACATCGGTTTTACCCGGCAGGGGGTTTTGTATGTTGCCGAAACCGATGCTCAGATGGCGGCGCAGGAAGCCTGGCTCGACACCGCAGCGCAACATCAGCTCGACACGAAGATGCTTTCAGGAAGTGAGGTCGATGCCCTGATCAAGGACAAGCCCGGGCAGTGGAAGGGCGGCATGTTTACCGCAAGTGATGGTCGCGCAGAACCGTTCAAGGCAGTTCCAGCATTGGCCACCGTGTTGCGTGAGCGCGGTGCGCTGATCCGCGAAGCCTGTGCGGTCAGATCGGTGGAAACACAAGGGGGCAGAGTCAGTGGTGTCATCACCGAGCATGGCCGCGTTGCCACTCAATCGGTGGTGTGTGCAGGGGGTGCCTGGTCGACACTGTTCATGGCCAATCTGGGTGTGGTGCTGCCACAGCTCACGGTTCGGGCCACGGTTGCACGAACAGGCCCTGCGCCGGACATCTACCAGGGTAATGCAAGCATCGGAGAAGTAGCGATCCGCAGGCGTCAGGATGGTGGCTACACCATCGCTTCGAGCAACACCAACGAGCACTTCATCAGTGCAGACAGTTTTCGCTATTTTTTCAAATTTCTGCCGGCTCTGTCGGCCAGTGCACGTTATATCAAGCTGCGATTTGATGAAGGGTTAGTCACACGTCTGTTACCTACGCGCCGCTGGCACGACGACCAGGTCAGTCCATTTGAGATCAACCGCGTGTTGAATCCAGCTCCGTCGCCGAGGGCGATTAAACTGATGCATGAAGGTCTGGCCAGGCGTCTGCCGCAACTGGCCCCCATTCCCTTTGAAGAAGCCTGGGCCGGGATGATTGACGTGACCCCCGATGTGGTGCCGGTAATGGATGAAGTGGCCGCGTATCCGGGTCTGTATGTTGCAACCGGTTTCAGTGGCCATGGCTTCGGGATCGGCCCTGGGGCGGGGCGGGTCATGGCGGATATGGTGCAGGGCAAGCGTGCCATACATGATCTCTCGCGTTTCCGGCTCACGCGATTTTCCGACGGCAGCCGCATGCAGCCGGGGCCCGGGCTTTAGTGACGCGTCGATGTGTTTGTGCAGGCGATTTGCTATGTTCTCGAAACGAGTGAACCGTCCAGCCTGAGGGATACATGAGTACAGCAGATCTGCTCGCACGCCGAAACCGCTTTTTAGGGGCGGGCGCCGCCTTGTTTTACAACGAACCTCTGCACATCGTCCGCGGTGACGGCGTATGGCTTTATGATCCGCAAGGCAACCGCTATATGGATATGTACAACAATGTCCCCTGCGTCGGCCATGCCAATCCGCGGATCGTCGCGGCCATGCAGCAGCAGGCGGGGACCCTGAACGTGCACAGTCGATATCTGCATGAAGGGATCGTCGATTTTGCCGAACGTCTATGCGCCCTGCATGGGGCAGCCATCGAAAGCGTGGTTTTTGCCTGTTCCGGGACCGAAGCCAACGAAGTGGCCATGACTATGGCGCGCATAGCAACACAAGGGGAAGGGTTCATCTGCACGGATGGGGCCTACCACGGCAACAGTCGACAGGTGGGCCAGCTCACCCATGTACCAACCGATCAGAGCAGCAACTCGAACATCAGGTCAATACCTTATCCGCAGATGTTCCGACCGCTTGTCAGCGGCCTGTCGGAAACCGATCTGGCTGAAAAATATCTGCAGAAAGTCCAGGAGGCGCTGAACGGTTTTGAGAAGGATGGCATCCGTCTGGCCGGTATGCTTGTCTGTCCGCTGCTCGCGAACGAAGGGCTGCCGGATATACCGAAGGGGTTCATGGCGCGGGCAGCTGCAATGGTCCGCGCGGCCGGTGGTCTGGTCATTGTTGACGAAGTGCAGGCCGGCTACTGCCGCAGTGGTCAATGGTGGGGCTACGATGTAGCTGGAATCAAGCCGGACATCGTCACCATGGGCAAGCCCATGGGTAATGGTATGCCCTTGTCAGCAGCTGCTGCCTCGCGTGATCTGGTTGAGGGGTTCCGTGCGCGCACACGTTACTTCAACACCTTTGCATCAAGTCCGCTGCAGGCGGCAGTGGGCATGGCGGTGATCGATGAGATCGAAGAGCGCGGGCTCGCGGCCTCGGTGACCGATATCGGCAGCTACCTCAAGCGGGAGATCAAAGCGCTGACAGCCAATGTACCCAACGCTGCCGACGTGCGCGGTCACGGTCTGTTTGTGGGGATCGAGTGGGTGAGCGATCCGCAGACCAGGGCCCCCGATCGGGAAGGTGCAGTGCGCGTGGTCAACCTCATGAAAGAACGTGGCTTCCTGATGAGCAATGCAGGTGCGCTCGGGAATGTGGTCAAGATCCGGCCGCCGCTGGTGTTCAGCCGTGAAAATGCCGATGCGTTTTTGCAGGCATTTGCCGACACGATGCGGCAAGTCAGTGCCTGAGGAATCCTCAGAGCCCTTCAAACACAGTGCGTCTGAAGCACTTGCAAACTGGGACATCGATGTCGCGTCACTGACGCTCGCCTCCCGAAGTGAAAACGTTGTTTACAAAGTCACCGACGTGCGGGGTGAGTGCTACGCATTGCGGATCCACCGTCCCGGTTACAGCAGCCTGGTCGAACTCGAAAGCGAACTGCAGTGGACCCACAGACTGTCTGAAGGAGGTGTGTTCACACCCACCCACATCCTGACGCGCGGTGGTCAGGGTTACGCATCGGTCCCGGTTGCCGGTCAGGTGCATCAGGTTGGGGTGATTAAATGGCTTGAAGGTGTGGCCCTCGCCGACAGAATCGAGAACGCATCCGTCGCTGATGTCTGCCACTGCTTTAGTCAGTTAGGCGGTTTGATCGCGCAAACGCACCGCATATCCAATGCCTGGCAGACACCACCTGGATTCACCCGACGCGTATGGAATGCCGGTGGGCTTGTCGGTGAAGCACCGTTATGGGGACGGTTCTGGGAGGTTGCGCAGTTGCAGCCAGATGAGGCGACGCTATTGAAGAGCGCGCGTGACGAGATTTTCAAGCGGCTGAGCGTTCTAGGTGAAGACCCTGAGTACTACGGCCTGATACACGCTGATCTGCATCCCTTCAATGTTCTGGTAGACGGGGATCGGGTGCAGGTGATCGATTTTGATGATGCAGGCTTTGGCTGGCATCACCACGATGTAGCAGTCGCGCTATACGGCAGTGAAGATAAACCCTGGGGAGAGGCAGCGCGGGATGCCCTTTTTACTGGTTATCGGCAGGTTCGACCCTTGCATGACAGCATTCCGGCGCTGCTGCCGCTGTTTACCCTGATCCGTTCACTGACGAGTTTAGGCTGGCTGAACGATCGGCCGGAGCTCGGAAGGCAGGCGCAGATGCCGAGGCTGATCGGGACTATCGTTGAGCAGATCGACGATGTGCTTGACTTGAAGATAACCACCGGATTTCAGAGCTGACTAAGGCCGCGGAGCGTCTGGTATTAAAAGACAAGCATCTAATAACACTATTTGCGTTCTGGTGAGAGTTCGTGAGGTATAGTGGCGCCAGAATAAAGAGGCACAACTCAATGAAATGGCTCTACATCATTCTGGGCGTCGTCCTTGGTGTGCCTGTCATTCTTTTTGGCAGTGTTTACGCTGCCAGTGAACTGGGTGGAGAAGTTGTCGTTCTTCACCGCGTATCCCACGA
>JAQBYL010000343.1 GCA_027622495.1 Pseudomonadota bacterium | reverse complement strand
GAGCAGCTTCTGGCGCAGAAATGCCACCGGTTACAGCACGACCCGGGATCGCCTTTTCTGATGGCGCTCATCGCTCAGAAGTTCACAGACAACGGCGTTCAATTGCAGCTCGGTAAAATCAGTACCGAAGTGACCGCGGCTGGATCAGTTTCGTCGGTTCGCGAAACCCAGGCTGAGCTGAGTGCACATCTGGCAAGCGTTTTCGGGTTGAGGGTGGATCTGTCGCCGATCTGGGATCGGATCAGCGCGGCGCACGAGCAGTTTGTCAGTTCAATGCCGGACTGAGCCGAAAAAAAGAGAGGCCGATGTAATGCAGATCTGGCCTCTCGTTAAAGGAAGGTCGTTATTGTGTGGCCAGCATCGAAGGATACTGTCCGTCTGCAAATTCAAGCGCGACAACATCGCCACTGCGCTTGACCTTACAGGTCACGACCACGTCTTTCACCGGACTGACCTCGCTGTCGACCGAAACCACAAAGCCCAGGTCGCGAACCCGACTGCGGGTTTTGACATCCTTGAGTTTGTAACGAGCGTCTGCATCAGCGAGACCCATCTGCTTGCTGATTGCTTCGGTGCATCCTGCAATTGAGGCTCGATACTCATCGGCAGCGGCTGATCCGCTTGCTGCCAACGCCAACAGAGCACAACTCAACAGTACTTTCTTCATCTTCAGGTTCCTTTCTAAGGGGGAGTGCGGAACAAAGTGTTACTTTAGGTAACGATGAATGTAACCTATCGTAACGCAACGTCGTGTTGCATAATTGCGCACCCAACAGGGTGAACTGGCATGGATTGGGACGATTTCAAATACTTCTCGGCTGCTGCAAACGAAGGATCTGTGCGCGGCGCAGCAGAACTCCTGGGTGTTCACCCCTCCACGGTCACCCGCCGTCTGGACCATTTTGAGACCCGCCTCGGTGTCTGCCTCTTCAATCGCAACCGCACCGGTCTGACCATTACCCCGGAAGGGGCCGAAGTGATTCGCTCAGTGGAGCGGGTTGCCGACGAACTGGGCGCCGTAGAGCGTCTGCTGATGGGACGCGATCAGAAGATGGCCGGAACTATCCGCATCACCCTGCCGGACGTCATGGCGGTGACCTTTCTCATGGAGGACTTCGCGGCCTTCTCGGCGCTGTACCCCGACATCGAACTCGAACTCATCCCAAGCTACCAGGTGCTCGATCTGGCAAAACGCGAGGCGGACGTTGCCATTCGCGCAACCGATGCGCCACCCGAGGATCTGATCGGTCGACCCATCGCCACCTACTCCGTCGCCGTGTATGCGAGCGCCGACTACCTGGCCTATCACGATCCGGTCACTAACCCGGAGCAGTGCACCTGGATCGAGGGGGCCGCGAACAATCCTGTGAGCCTTACAAGAGAGATCCGGCTGCAGCATTTTCCCCACGTGCCGGTACGCATGCGCTGCGAAAACATTCTGCTGCAGTTTTCTGCGATCAAGGCCGATGTGGGTCTCGCCGTGTTGCCCTGTGGTCTTGCCGATCCGGATCCGAAGATCGTCCGCATTGCTGACATCGACCCGGTCCCCGCACAGCAGATCTGGCTGCTCACGCATCCTGATCTGCGCGGGACTTCACGTATCCGTGCGCTCACTGAGTTTCTGGTGGAGGCGTTCAAACGCCATCAGCCGATGCTTTCAGGGGAACTGGAGCCTGCGTCCCTGAGTTAGCCCTGAAATCAATCGCCTTCCTCACTGGCTTTCTGATCACGCCATAACCAGCGCACGCTGTCGGCAAACACCGCACCGCCATGCCGAAGGGTATGACCACCCACACCTAATTCAAACCGGTGATCGTAACCAGCATATCGAAACGCGGAAGCCACCTGCTGGTTAGCCAGTGGCCAGTCACCCGACAGCGTCTGCGCATCGTTCTCGCCGCTCTGCAGGTAAACGCGGATCGGCTTTTTTGGTGTGGTGCGGATCAGGTACGGATAGTTGTGACCACCGAGGATATTGGTGAACGAACCGCAGTGACTCAGAACTCTTCGAAACGAGTCCGGAAACTGCCAGGCCACCGTGAACGCACAGATGCCACCACTGCTGATCCCGCAGATCGATCGGCCTTCGGGGTCGGAGGTGACCTGAACGCCGAGTTCGCCGCACACAAACGGCAGGATCTCGTGGATGATGAAGTTGCCATACACGGGCGTCAGTGCGTCGTACTCCATGCGCCGCTGCACCCTGCCCGCCTCCTCGTCGTCCGGGTTAGTCCTCAGGCGACCCGGGTTCACGAACACGGCCATCGTCTGGGCAATTTGATTCTTCGCGTGCAGGGTATCAAGCACACGGGATACGCGTACGTCACCCTGCCTGCTGATGTAGCCTACCCCGTCGTTGAACACGATAACGTTGAGTGGCTTGTCAGCATCATAGGCTGCAGGCAGATAGCTGTAGAGGTTGCGCACCGTATCCGGATAGCAGTCTGATCTGTTCCAGTCTACCCAACGGTTCAGCGTGCCTTCCGCGACCTGTGCATCCGGATAGGCTTCCGGACACGGATGATAGGCATTGTCAGATGCATGCCCTATCGCCTGCAGGATGGTTGCGTTGGTTTTGCCATTGGCTTCGAATGGCACCGGTTGATCCAGACCAAGGGCCAGATGGGTCTGCACGTCCATGGGCATCGGGTTTACTCCAGTTAATCTGCATGTGAAATGTGGCGAGCAAAACCATTCAGCGATTCAATCTGAACAGATCCGTGTTGCCCCCCTGCGCCACCCGATTGTCGGTCCAGGTTCGCTCGGTTGCAAAACGTAACAGATAACGTGGCCCACCGGCTTTGGGACCAGTGCCGGAAAGGCCTTCACCGCCGAACGGATTCACACCGACGACCGCGCCCACCATGTTGCGATTCACATAGACATTGCCCACCCGCACCCGTTCGAACAGGTGTTTCGCAAAACGGTCGATCCGTGTGTGCACGCCAAGGGTCAGGCCGTAACCGGTCGCGTTGATCTGATCGATAACCGTCTCAATCTGCTCGGCGGAAAATCGGATGACATGCAACACCGGTCCGAAGACTTCGCCTTCAAGCTCGGCAATGCTGTGAAGAGTCAGCATCCGCGGCGCGAAGAAGTGACCCGTGAGCCCCTTCGGAAGATCACATACCGCGAGCGTCCGGCTGGCAAACTTCTCTGCATGAACCTGTAGCCGTTTGAGAGCGGTCACATCAATGATCGGCCCGATATCCACATCCGCGCGCCAGGGTAGACCGATCTTGAGTTCTGCCATGGCGCCTTTGAGCATGGTGATCACCGGATCAGCAATATCCTCCTGCAGATACAGCACACGTAGCGCCGAGCAGCGTTGACCCGCACTCTTGAAGGCAGAGGCGACCACATCGTCCACCACCTGTTCCGGCAAGGCGGTTGAATCGACGATCATCGCGTTCTGACCACCGGTTTCTGCGATCAGCGGAACAATGGGACCGACCCTGGCGGCGAGCGCCTGGTTAATAGTCCATGCGGTCTGGATCGAACCGGTAAACGCAACACCAGCAATTCGCGGGTCACTCACAAGTTTGTGCCCCACAGTTGCTCCTGATCCGGGCAACAGATGCAGAAGCCCCTCCGGCAAGCCGGCAGCTGTGAACAATTCAACCACCCGGGCTGCAATCAACGGTGTCTGCTCCGCGGGTTTGGCAAGCACACTGTTGCCCGCCGCAAGGGCGGCGCTGATCTGCCCAGTGAAGATCGCTAACGGAAAATTCCAGGGGCTGATGCAGGCAAACACACCGCGGCCGTGCAGCGAAAGTCTATTGACCTCACCTGTCGGTCCCGGCAGCACCAGCGGTTTAGTGAAGTGTGATCGAGCTTCCTGGGCGTAGTAGCGGGCGAAGTCGACTGCTTCACGCACCTCGGCCACACCATCATCCAGGGTCCGTCCGGCTTCAATCGCAAGCAGGGCAACCAGCTCCGGCAGATGCTGCTCCATCAGATCTGCGACGTGATCCAGAACCTGCGCGCGGGCGTTGCCACCGGCATGATCCCAACTCCACTGGGCCGCCTCGGCAGCGACAAAAGCAGCCTCGATCGATGCTGCACTTGCTGGCCTCCACTTGCCTGCCTGGAGATTGACATCTGCCGGACTGAGCACAATGAGGTCTTCTCCTGTATCTGATAATGCGGGTGTGTGACCAGGTTCTATGACTGCGGCCAGAATCGATGCCAGATCACGTTCGTCATCCAGATCAGGTCCTATCGAATTGCTGCGCGCCTCACCATGCTGCTGATACAGCGCCTGCGGCAGCGGTATTGACGGATGAGTGACATCCTCATAACCGCGAACTACCGACAGAACATCCGTGACAAGCTCGTCCACCGGAACATCTTCATCGAGAAACCGATTTACAAACGAACTGTTGGCGCCGTTTTCGAGCAGACGCCGCACCAGGTAGGGAAGCAGGTCTTCATGGGTTCCAACTTTCCAACAGGCGCATACACGCGCAGGGGCACAGCCACCCCGCGCGATCGAGCGAGCTGATCAAACAGCATGTGACCCATGCCGTGAAGCCGCTGAAATTCAAATGGGTTTCCGTGCGCAAGCGCCTCAACCATGCACACAGTGTGGGCATTGTGTGTAGCAAACTGAGGAGCCACCTGATCCGGATGAGCGAGCAGCCTACCGGCGCAGACTTCATAGCTGAGATCCGTATTGGCTTTGCGTGTATAAACCGGGTAACTGGTCAGACCCTGTTCCTGCGCGTGTTTTATCTCTGCATCCCAATAGGCCCCCTTGACCAGACGGACCATGAAGCGTCGGTTTGTCTGACGCGCAAGTTCAACAAGCCAGTCAACCACCAGCGGTGCGCGTTTCTGATAAGCCTGAACCACAAAGCCAAGCCCGCTCCAGCCAGCCAGGTCAGGATCG
>JAQBYL010000342.1 GCA_027622495.1 Pseudomonadota bacterium | reverse complement strand
TCAGCCGTACAGCCGATGTTATGATCAATGTAATCGATGCTGCGAGTCTTGCCCGCGGTCTGTACCTGACCCTGGAACTGCTGCAGCAGAATCTTCCGGTGGTGGTTGCGCTGAACATGATGGACATCGCCGACAAACACGGCATGCACATCGACACCTTCGCCCTCAGTCAAAAGCTTGGCTGCCCGGTAGTTCCGCTGATCGCCAGTCGAAACGACGGCATCGGACCCTTGAAAGATGCACTGCATCACCCATCCGGCCAGGCAGGCCTTTCGATACCCGACGACTCAACCAGTCGTTATCAGCTCATCGATCAGATCCTGTCGACGTGCATCCGGTCAACACCGGTCCGCCGGACACTCACAGATCATATCGACGCCGTGGTTTTGAACCGCTTTCTTGCGTTCCCGCTGTTTCTGCTGGCCATCTATCTCATGTTCATGTTCTCGATCAATGTGGGTTCCGCATTCATCGACTTCTTCGATCAGGCAGGCAGCGTGCTGTTTGTGGAAGCACCGCGCGCCCTGTTCAATTCGATCGGTCTGCCAAATCTGCTCATTGTGCTGCTCGCCGACGGTGTAGGCGGCGGCATCCAGCTCGTCGGCACTTTTATACCGGTTATTGGCTGCCTGTTTTTAAGCCTGTCTTTTCTGGAAGACTCAGGCTACATGGGGCGGGTTGCGTTTATCGTCGACCGGTTGATGCGTGGCTTGGGCTTGCCAGGCAAGTCCTTTGTGCCGTTGATCGTGGGTTTTGGTTGCAATGTTCCGGCGGTGATGGCCACCCGGACCCTGGACAACCAGAGCGACCGGATCCTGACCACCATCATGGCCCCGTTCATGTCGTGCGGTGCGCGTCTTACGGTGTATGCACTTTTTGCCGCGGCGTTCTTTCCGCAAAACGGCCAGAACATCGTATTTGCGCTGTACCTGATCGGCATCACTGTGGCAGTTCTGTCTGCCATGATCGTCCGCAAGCATCTGCTCGCCCACGAAGGAGGTGCATTTCTGCTGGAACTGCCCGCCTATCACATGCCCACCCTGAAAGGCCTGTTTCTGCAGACCTGGCAGCGTCTGAAAGGCTTTGTGATCCGCGCGGGTAAAGCCATCGTGATCGTGGTAATCGCGTTGAACGTGGTCAACTCCATCGGCACGGACGGCAGTTTCGGCAACGAAAACAGCGAAAAGTCGGTTCTCTCCGAAATTGGCCGCAGCATTACCCCGCTGTTTTCACCCATGGGCATTGATCCAGACAACTGGCCGGCAACCGTGGGTATATTCACCGGCATATTCGCAAAGGAAGTGGTGGTCGGGACGCTTGATGCCCTGTATGCCCCCGGCGGTCCTTCGCCAGACATTCCTTTAACGGAACAGCTGCGCAACGCCTTCGCCACCATCCCGCAGAATCTCAGTGAACTCGGGGGTCAGCTGCTGGACCCGCTCGGTCTGAACCTGGGTGATCTGGCCGACACTGAAGCCGTGGCTCAGGCGCAAGAGGTTACCGTAAACACGATCGCGGCCATGCAGGCTCTGTTCCACGGTGGCATCGGTGCCTTCAGCTATCTGGTCTTCATTCTGCTTTACATCCCCTGTGCGGCTACGGTGGGGGGGATCTACAAAGAGCAGGGTGCGTTCTGGGCAGTTTTTACCACCACCTGGTCGGTGCTGAGCGCTTATTCAATCGCCGTGTTGTGCTACCAGATTGGTACTTTTCGCGATCATCCGCAAAGTTCGAGCGGCTGGATCGCCGCCGTGCTGGTGCTGGCGGCCGTGGGCTTTACCGCGCTGATCCGCTGGGGACGAACCCGGACGCTAGAGTTGATCCCTGTGGTGCAGATTCGCTGAGGCTCAGGATCGGTTGTCGAGGAGCTGACGGTATTCGCGCATGTGCCGCACGGCAGACAGCTGATCTCCGCGTAACTCGCAGATACGGGCCAGGTTGTAGTGTGCGTCGGGCACCTTGTCAGCCTTCCGGTAGTATTCGGCCGCTTTATCAAGTTCATTGAGTTCGTCGAACACCGTGCCCATGTTGTAGTTGGCGAGCTGATGGTCAAGTACCGCTTTTGCTGCAATTTCGTAATGGCGCTTGGCGTGCCTGAGGTTACCTTTGAGCTGATACAGCCGGCCCAGGTTGACGTGCGCGTCGGCATTGTTCGGATCGAGCTCAATAGCCCGGCGATAGGCGTCGGGCGCTTTGGAAATGTCTACTTCTTCCAGATCCAGGCCCAGGTTGTACCACTCATCGGTGTCGAGCGCGTCCACCTCTTTGGCGATGATCAGGTTCTGATGAGCAAGGGTCGCCACGTTGTCGGCCAGTTCGGCAACGGTGAAATCCAGTTGTGCCTGACCGGTTTCTGCTTCCCAGAGCTGATTGTCTTCGCGCACCACCACCGTGTTGCCATCGGCAAAGATGCGCATGGCGGCCAGCGACTTCACCTGGGCGAGTTCGGTATTGAGTTTCTTCAGCACACGATGGGCGGCGCGGGAACTGACGTTCGCATCGAGCAGGCCTTTCGCTGATCGAAGCAGCACCACGTCCTGAAACGAAAACCGGTACTCATCCCGTTCACCGCGGGTTGGACTGATGAGCTTTCGACGCACGTAGTGCCGGACCTGGTCCGGCTTCATACCGATCAGTGACGCAACTTCCCGAGTGCTGTACCCGCTCATTCCTGCCTTAGCAAATGCCGTAGTCAAGTTTTTGACTGTTTTGCCTTCGATCCACTTGGACGCGAACGTCCTGCGTCTGTATTTTTTGCTGCCGCTCTGGCTGGCTTGCGTTTCCCGGCTGCAGCTGATTTCGAGCTTTTAGCTCCAACAGAAGCACGAAGCGCTTCCATCAGATCTATTATCTTCGCCTCTGCCTTCTCTTCAGGTGGAACTGAGATTTCCTGCCCGTCGATCTTCTGTTCGATTAATTCAAGCATCCGGGAACGAACTTCGTCCTGGTATTTTTCTGGCTCGAACTTGTCATTCACGCGCTGCTCGATGATCTTGAGAGCAAGATCCAGTTCCGCATCATCCAACTCACAAACATCCAGCGGCACTTCGTCAATGCTGCGCATTTCATCATGGTGTTTCAACTGTTCCATGACCAGACCATCGCCCATGGGTCGCACCAGAACCAGGTAGCTCTTGCCGCGTGCCGCATATTTGGCAAGCGCTGCTCGTTCACTGGCCTTAAGCGCCTGCTTGAGCAGGTGATAAGACCGTGCGGCTCCCTTGTCGGGACCCATGAAATACACCTTCTCGATATACAGTCTTTCTACTTCTTTGAGTGGAATGAACTCAGTGATCTCGATTGCGTTGGTTGACTCTACGTTCATCGCCTTGATTTCATCGGGCGTGAACGTCTCATACTGACCCTTGGCAAACTCATAGCCCTGAACGCGACCTTCGCGCTCGACTATCTGGCCGTCGGATGCGCGGATATACTGCTGCTTCAACCGCGATCCATCGGTACTCAAGTAATTGAAATGAATGGCTTTCGTGGTATCCGTGGTCGAGAACAACTTAATCGGGATGGCGACCAGACCGAACGATATGGTGCCCGATCCAATTGCGCGTGCAGCCATATTACGCTCCATAGGCAGGACGAGGCAGGAACTATAGCCTAAGGCACCATATGCCCTCAACAACCCTCGACCCATACCGTGACAAGCGTTCTGCCAGTGCCACACCAGAACCCTTTGGTCGCCGGAGAATCCCGGAAACAGGGCAGTTGTTCGTGGTGCAGCAGCACGAGGCACGCCACCTGCACTTTGATCTGCGGCTCGAAATCGATGGCGTCCTGCGATCCTGGGCGGTGCCCAAAGGTCCCTCAGCAGATCCGGCAGACAAACGCTTTGCCGCCCTGGTGGAGGATCACCCCCTCGACTACGCAGACTTTGAAGGTCGTATACCAGATGGGAACTACGGCGCCGGACGGGTCATCGTGTGGGATCGGGGGACCTGGACACCGCTGAACAATGTCGCTGACGGTTTCAAAAAGGGCAAGCTGCTGTTCGAACTGAACGGTTTCAAACTCAAAGGCAAGTGGACCCTGGTCAGAATCAAGTCCAAACAGAATCCCGACAAAGGGAACGATTGGTTATTCATCAAGGAGACCGATGCCTGGGTGGATACGCAAAAAACTTACAGCGATACCTCAGTGCTTTCAGGCATGTCGCTCAAACAGCTGTCCAAACCCGCAACCCGATATCGCACTCTGAAAACCCAGGCGAATAAACACGGTGTTGCCATCAAAACCAGTGTACCGGCCAAACCCATGTTGGCGAACGAAAGCGAAAGCCACGATCGCAAAGACTGGGTTTACGAGTTCAAGTACGACGGCTACCGCATGATGGCAGTTAAAGAAGGTGGTCCGGTAAAACTGATCTCCCGTAACGGCTTTGATCTTTCCGCAAGCTTTCCGGAGATCTGTCAGCCCCTCGACCTGTTGCCCATCGATCGCTTTGTCATCGACGGCGAAATCGTCGTGAACGATCAGCGCGGCGTACCCAGTTTCAGCCTGCTGCAGCAGCGCGCGCGGTTGGCCGGTGAGTTACAGGTGGCGGTTGCTGCCATCGAGATGCCATGCACCTACTATCTGTTCGACGCCCTGCAGATTTTCACCCGCGACCTGCGCAACGAACCTCTGCAGGTTCGCAAGCAGATGCTGCAACGGCTGTTGCCGGAGCACGGTCCGCTTGTGTACTCCGAACACATCGTCGGCCATGGGCGCAAGACTTTCGAAACCGCGGTAAGGCTGGGTCTGGAAGGAATCGTCGGTAAACGGCTGGATTCTGTATACAAAGCGGGCCGGTCCGATGCCTGGGTCAAGGTCCGCCACCAGAAAACGGATGACTTTGTTGTTGTCGGCTGGCTGCCGCGGCGCAGCAGTCCGAAAGATATCGGCGCG
>JAQBYL010000341.1 GCA_027622495.1 Pseudomonadota bacterium | reverse complement strand
GGCCGATAATGTCGAGGCTCGCTTCGTCCATGGGGCACACACGGGCACCACCGGGTTGAATGCGGGCGAGGCCAAGGTGAGACAATTTTTTCATTGCCTCGCGGACGGCGCCGCGGTTGGTGTCGAAGCGAATAGACAGGTCACGTTCCGACGGCAGGCGTTCGCCGGTTCGATAACGACCGGCAAGGATATCTTCGGTCAGGTGTTTAGCGATTTCGTCGTGTTTGGTCATGGGTCGTAGAAAGCCCCTGGCGTTTGGTAGGTCCGATTTGGTCAGACCAATTTGGTCGGGGCGATTCTACGCAGATCAAGCAGCAAGTCCAGCACTTCGTTACGTACGGTAACGAAATGTGATCCAGGTCCGGATTTTAAGCCGACTGGGTCAGCCCGCGCGGGCGGGGCTAACTGCTTGAAAACAGCTGAGTTTTACTTGCGTCGATCGAGGGTCGTGCCCTGCTGCAGGAGATGGGTGATTTTTTCGCGGCGCCCCTTCGATTTTGCGTTCCAGAACGACGTTTCGAAAGTGGCTTTAGCGACCCGGTGAATCACACCGAATGCCATCGGCAGGGGGCTTTCCATGGTCAAGAGCATCTGTGCCAGGGCCGCATTGGTTTCGTCGTGGACCAGCAGATCTTCCACCGGCACGCCTTTGCGTGGGTCACACTCATCCACAGTGACGGCCTCCAGACGCAGAGTCTTAGTGTTCAGGCGAATCCCTTTGCAGCCATCCTTGCCGTATCGAAGTGGCTCACCGTGGTGAACATGGATCTGATGGTCGGCGGCAGTCTTCTTGTTTGACACGTTGTCGAACACGTCTTTGTTATAAACAATGCAGTTCTGCAGAATTTCGATGAACGCGGCCCCCTTGTGCTGGCTGGCCTGATTCAGCAGCCCCGGCAGGCCTTTCTGATCGATGTCGACGGCTCTCGCGATAAAGGTGGCACCCGCTCCCACGGCGAACAGACCTGGGATGACTGGATGATCAACCGATCCGCCAGGTGTGGAAGGGCTGGTAGTGCCGATCCGCGATGTAGGCGAATACTGACCTTTGGTCAGCCCGTAAATCTCGTTGTTGAACAGCAGGATGTTCAGGTCGATATTGCGGCGCAGAGCATGCAGCAGATGATTGCCGCCAATCGACAGGCCATCTCCATCGCCGGTCACAACCCACACATCCAACTCCGGATTGGCGAGTTTTACACCGGTCGCAAACGCCGGTGCGCGCCCGTGAATCGTGTGAAAACCATAGGTGTTGATGTAATAGGGCAGCCTTGAGGCGCAGCCGATACCAGACACGAACACCGTGTTTTCGGGTTTTGCACCCTGATCTGCAAGCGCTCTCTGGACCCCTTTAAGGATCGAATAGTCGCCACAACCGGGGCACCAGCGGACCTCCTGATCGGTAGCGAAATCCTTAAACGACAGTTCAGCCATTTTTCACCTCATGGATGTACGGGGTTGCGAGCTCACGAATTCGCTCGATCAGTTCGCTGACCGCAAACGGCTGGCCACTGACTTTGTTCAGCTGTGCCAGGTCTGCGACGCCGTGGTCGCGCAGGATTGTGGCGAGTTGACCGGTGTTGAGTTCCGGCACCAGGACACACTCATAGCCTGCGAGCATTTCAGCGAGGTTGGATGGCAGCGGATTCAGATGGCGCAGGTGGATCTGGGCAACCGACAGGCCATCTGCCAGGGCCAGTTTGACGGCCTGAAAAATAGCGCCATAAGTCGATCCCCAGCCAACAACGGCGAGGCCTGCGCCCAACCCCTGCACCAGTTCCTGGGCCGGGATGTAGTTCGCTACACTCGCGACCTTGGCTTGCCGCATGTTGGTCATGGCCTGGTGGTTATCGGCCTCGTAAGAAATATTACCACTGTCATAGTCCCGCTCGATGCCGCCCACCCGATGTACAAAGCGCGGATCACCCGGTGATGCCCACATGCGTGCCTGGGTCTTGGCGTCACGCACAAAGACCGGCCCGCTGCTGTCTTTGTCTGGTTTGGTGGTGACGATCGGGGCATAGCTGTCAAAGTCCGGTATCGGCCACAGTTCTGACGCGTTCGCAATATAGCCATCGGTCAGCAGAATGACTGGTGTCATATGCCGCATTGCAATTCGCGCCGCCTCGATAGCGGTGTCGAAGCAATCGCCCGGTGAGCGTGCCGCCACCACCGGTATCGGCGTATCCGCATTGCGTCCGTAAACCGCCTGGTAAAGATCACTCTGCTCGGTTTTGGTAGGCATGCCGGTGGAGGGTCCAGCGCGCTGCGAGTTGACGATCAGCAGTGGCAATTCAGTTGCCACAGCAAACCCGATCGCTTCTGTTTTGAGCGCAACCCCTGGTCCGGAACTGGAGGTGACCCCGAGTTTGCCCGCATAAGAGGCACCGATGGCGGCACACACAGCAGCAATTTCGTCTTCTGCCTGAAAGGTCGCAACACCCGCTTCGTCCATATCTGCAAGGTGATGCAGCACACTGGAGGCGGGTGTGATCGGGTAGGAACAGAACATCAGTTCGATGTTGGCCAGTTCTCCTGCGGCAATCAGACCCAGGGCGGTCGCCTCGGCGCCAGTAATAGTGCGGTATTCCACCGAGGCGAGTGGTGCCTCCGGGATCGAATGCTGCAGCAGCACCTGGCCGAGTTCTGCGGTTTCCCCATAAGCATGGCCGGCGTTCAGCGCGGCGAGGTTGGCATTTCTGATCGCCTCGGCGCTGGCAAATTTGCGCTGAATCCAATGTGCTGCCGGATCGCGCGGCTGATCGAACATCCACAGCAGCAGACCCAGAGCCCAGAAATTCTTGCAGCGCACCGAGTCTTTGGTCCCAAGGCCAAAGGGTTTGACCGCTTCGGTGGTCAGATGGGCGATGTCGATGGCACAGACCTGAAAGTCGGCCAGTGAACCGTCTTCGAGTGGATTGGTTGCCAGATCAGCGCGTTTCAGGCGCTGGGCGGTAAAGGTACTTTCATCGACGATGATCAATGCACCGGGCTTAAGTTGATTTAAGTTCACCACCAGAGCAGCAGGATTGAACGCGATCAGCACGTCGGGTGAATCCCCCGGGGTGGTGATGCGATCGCCGCCAAACTGGATCTGAAACGCCGAGACCCCATAACGGGTACCTGCCGGGGCGCGGATTTCGGCAGGAAAATCCGGCAGCGTGGCGAGATCGTGACCGGATATTGCTGACGCCAGGGTGAACTGCAGGCCCTGTAGCTGAATGCCATCGCCCGAGTCCCCGGCGAACCGGATCACGTAGCTGGTGCGCTCGGTGAGGTCCTGCTTCACATTAAGTCCAACAGGGTGTGCCTGGGTTGAAAAAGGGGGCGCATTTTAGCGAATTTATGCGCGCTGTGGAGGCCTATCTAGGAATAAGCATATAGATGCCGTAGAGTTCGCCGCCTTCCGCGCCAGCCGGTCGGGAATCAATCATCAGGAGAAAGTCATGAAAGTCGCAGTCCGTACTGACGAGTACACCATTTACCAGAAGCGCAGTGGGCGTTACGCCGTTCGCGGTGCTGACCGCAATTGGGTCAACGGAGAAGCCAAAACCGCAGCCCTGCTTGCCAACAAGCTGATTGCTGCGCCGAAAGTCAAAGCGCCGGTACCGGTTGCTGAAGAGCCCGCGGCAGGGGAGCCCGCAGCAGAGGAAGGCTCTCCTGAAGCTTAGTTGAAGCTTAGTTGAAGTATGGGACGGAGGGCTCTGGCTTCCGTTTTCGCTATCAATGACATCTTTGTTGTAGTTTTGCATAATGGTCCCCTGATCTGGGGGATCAAACCATGGAAGTATCTGAACAGCACGAGCTGCTCACGATGTGGCGGGGCTACCTGGGAGCGCGCGAACCGAGTTATCGGAACATGCGCGACTTCTATCTGGATGTGGTTCTTACGTCCAACCTGTATCGATATGGCATTGCGTTTGAGGTCTTCGACATCATCATGAATGGTGTCTTTGACCCGTCGACTCAGCCCATCAGGGTGCCGGGTAGTTGGCAACGTAACGAACAAGCTGCCTGAACCGTAACTCCACCTTAAGCGACTATTGACCCTATATGGTCCAAGCCGTCAGCGATTTTCGGGTCCAAGCGGACTACCAGCCCGCCGGTGATCAACCGGCGGCGATTGCCGGGCTGGTGGATGGACTTGAGTCGGGTTTGAGCCATCAGACCCTTCTCGGTGTCACCGGGTCGGGTAAGACTTTCACCGTCGCCAAGGTGATTGAGCAGGTGCAGCGGCCAACGCTGATCCTTGCACCCAACAAGACTCTGGCCGCTCAACTGTACGGCGAGTTTCGCGAGTTCTTTCCGGACAATTCGGTTGAGTATTTCGTTTCGTATTACGACTACTACCAGCCTGAAGCATACGTTCCTGCGTCTGACACCTACATAGAAAAAGACTCGTCAATCAACGCGCACATCGAGCAGATGCGCCTGTCTGCAACCAAGGCCCTGCTCGAACGGCGCGACACCATCATCGTCGCCTCTGTATCAGCCATCTATGGTCTCGGCGATCCACAATCGTACCTGCGAATGGTTCTGCATCTGGATCGCGGTGACAAGGTGGATCAGCGCTACCTTCTTCAGCGCCTTGCCGAACTACAGTACACGCGCAACGACATGGTGTTTCAACGCGGCACCTATCGCGTGCGTGGCGACGTGGTGGATGTGTTCCCTGCCGAGTCTGAAAAAGAAGCGGTTCGCGTTGAACTGTTTGACGATGAGATCGAAAACATCTCCACCTTTGATCCACTGACCGGTGAAGTGCTCAATCGCGTTCCGCGCTACACCGTGTTCCCCAAAAGTCACTATGTCACCCCGCGGGAGCGGACCCTTGCGGTGCTTGAAGACATCAAAGTAGAACTGCAGGAGCGACTCAAATACCTGACCGATAACCATAAAC
>JAQBYL010000340.1 GCA_027622495.1 Pseudomonadota bacterium | reverse complement strand
GTGGTCGGCTGGTTCCGGCGGCGCTGGGCTACAGCATCTGTGAAGGGCTGATCTTACAGGCGACCCTGCAGCATACGGGCCTTGCGTTCCTCGGCATGACGTTCGATGTTCATTCGCCGACCTTTGTCGGCGATACGATCCATGTTGAGGTGGAAGTACTGGAGTCACGGGCCACTTCAAAAAGCCCCGACCGGGGTCTGGTGCGGACCCGCAACAGCATCGTCAATCAAAAGGGCGAAACGGTGATTTCGTACACGCCGTTGCGCCTTGCCGCCAGCAAAAAGGCCAGAGATTCAGGCGACGCTCCCGCCGAGTGAACTCAGATCAGACCGCTGCGCCGTGGCGGAGCAGCTTTCCTGGTGTCGCACCGGTACATGCGCCCTGTTCAAAGGTGATTTCACCGTTAACGATAATCCACTCATAACCGATCGCCTTCTGCACGCGTCGCCATTCTCCAGCCGGCAGATCATGTTCAATAGAACCGATCCACGGCGGATCGATGGCGAGTTCTTCGAGGTCATAGACCACCACATCTGCAGCAGCACCCACTTCCAGCACGCCACGATCGGTAAAGCCCGCGGCCTGGGCCGGAAGATTGCTCAACCGGTAGTGGGCCTCTTCCAGACTGACGAGACCTTCGTCCCGCACCAGCCAGCTCAGAAAATCGGTGGTGTAGGAGCCGCCGGTAAAGAATTTTGTGTGCGCACCACCATCTGATACGCCAGGGATGGTGTAGGGAGAATCGTTGATCATCTCTGCCATGAACTGTGCGTTGGTGCCACGGTCCGGGCCGAGAAACTCGACATTCAGATCACCCGCAAGCGACAGATCGAGCATCACCTCGATGGGAGTCTTCATCTGCTCAAGGGCGATGTCTCCAACAGAACGTCCAACGTATTGTTCGAGGTCCGGTTGCTCATTAACCGATTGAATCAGCAGGTATTTCGGATTCCCGCCAACGCCAGCCTGAATCACCTGCAGGCGTCGGTCTGCTTCTTCGGCCTCATCGATGAGTGCCTTACGAAATCCAGCGTCCTGCATCTTCTGGATTTTTTCTTCTTTGCTGCCGGTGGTGACTGCCCGCCATGCGGGTGAGGCGTCGTAAAGGTTCCAGTGTTCCAGGGTGAACGCAAAACCCGAGCGACCGGTGCCACACTGGGCGTAGATCAGCAGGCCATCTTCGCGACATCGATCGATCCAGCGTAGCGGCCGTCGATGAACCTCCGGGTCGCGTCGGCTTGGGATGACCACGTTATGCAGGATAGGTCGCCTGGCAGTCGCGGCGAGTTTTTCCAGGAAGGCCAGATCTTTCTTGATGTCGCCTTCGGCTTGAGTGATTTGAACAAAGCCTTCACCACGTTCGCCGAGGACTTCAGCCAAGGCGAGGATGTCTTCGTCTACCATGGTGTCGGTCACCATGGGTGAGCCGTCGAAATCTGCCTGCACTGAATCCTTGCCCAGGCGCTGAATCGAGAAACCGCAAAGGCCTGCATCCATCCCTTCGTGCAGGAGGCGTTGCATCTCCTTGCGTTCATCGGGAGTAGCGGGTCGGGTTTTGGCTGCCTCCAGACCCATCACGTAGGTCATCAGTGAGGCGGTCGGCATGTACTGTATAACGTTGACGCCCTTGTCAGCCCGGTCAAGACTGTCAAGGTATTCGGGGATGGTTTCCCAATCCCAGATCATGCCTTCTTTCATGGCATCAAAGGGAATCGCTTCTGTGCGGGTCATGGTGAGCATGGAGCGTTCGCGAAAGTCGGCCTTTGCCGGTGCAAAACCAAAACCGCAGTTCCCCAGCACCACAGAAGTGACCCCGTGCCAGCCTGATATGGTGCACCATGGATCCCAGCGGATCTGAGCATCGTAGTGGGTGTGCAGATCGACAAAGCCGGGCGCTACGATCTTGCCTTGTGCATCGAGTTCCCGCTCGGCGCTGGCATCGAGGGCGCCGATGTGCGCTACACGGCCGTCCTTGATCCAGACATCGGCTTTAATCCGTGGTTTGCGCGTGCCATCAACCACAGTCCCGTTCCTGATCAGCAGGTCGTAATCGCTCATCTTTAACCCCTCACCCTTAGGCTATTGACTAACCAGGATTCTAGACCTCATTCAAGTCGACCGGCAACCGGTAATCCGGGGATGGCATGAAATCAGATGTTGCGTACACTGATGCGAAACTTAAGGAGACGATAGATGATCAGCAGTGGACCGTTGGAAGACCGATTAATGATTCGGGAACTGGTGGAGTCATACAATGACGCTGTGATGCGCTTTGACGGCGATGCATGGGCAGCAAACTGGACCGATGATGCGACCTGGGTGCTGGCAGGGATGGGTGAATTCACCGGTAAAGCCAACTTCTACCCGGTATGGCAGGGCGCCATGAGCGGTTTTTCGTATGTGGGCTTTTTTGCCTCTGCTGGTCCCATTATCGTTGAGGGCGAGCGCGCGCATGGCACCTGGTATCAGCAGGAATTTCTGCACAACAAGGACGGCGGCAAGCGTAACGTAACAGGAAAATATTCGGACCAGTACGTCAAGCGGGACGGGCGCTGGTTCTTTCAGAAACGGGTCTATGACATTCTGAATTCGGAAGAATTGTAGAATGCGCGATCACTTCTGGTTGTAGTGATCCTTCTCATCGGTTTTGCGTTTCTGCGCTTCGATGGCAAGCATCGCGGTGCGCAGGCGCAAAGCTGCTTTGTCCCACGGTTTGTACGAGCGGATCAGAAATCGAGCCGCTTCTGCGGTTCGGCTATCCAGCGACGGATCAACGTGGCCTGCACCGCGAACCAGGTGATACTCGTGTTTGACCTTCTGATCCCACAACACGGGGTGCAGAAACTCGGCAGTTGGGGCGAGAAGGGCATATTCAACCGGGCTCGGGACCAGGCCTGAGATTACTTCGGCGAGGATCAGGTCGCTGCCTTGCACATTTGAGGTCAACGTCAGGAGCAAAAGGAGCAGAACCCGCTTCACAATTTGACCATGCCGCCATCGACCATCAGGCATTGACCGGTAATGTTCAGCGAATTGGCGGATGCCAGAAATACCACGGCATTGCCGATGTCTTCCACGGTCTGTTCACGGCGCAGCGGGGTTCGATCAAAAATGTGTGGATAGTCACCGCGCGCAATGCCTTCAAACCATTTTCTTGGATCCTGACCTTTGAATTCGTCGATGCCCCGGACCGCTTTTTTTGCGTTTGATGCCCATGCATCGGTGTAGATGATGCCCGGACATACTGCGTTAACATTTATGTTGTACGGGCCAAGCATCTCCGCCATTGTCTGCGTATAGCTCACCAGAGCCGCTTTCATCGCACCATAAGACGGGTGGGTAAACATTTCCAGCATCTTATCCGACAGTGAGGAGCGACCAGCGATCGATGAGATGTTGATAATCTTGCCGTGCTTTGCATCGACCATCAGCGGTTTTACCGCCTCGGTCATCAACACTGCGGCGCGCAGGTTCTGATCGTAAAGGGCGTCCCAGATCATGGCTACGGGCCCGAGCGGACCGGTCTGTGCAGCGGGGTACTCTTTCGGCCCGGCACCAACGTTGTTGACCAGTATGTCGACGGATCCGAATTCCATCACCGCAGCCTCGACGCAGGCGTTGATCACTGCCGCATCGGTGATATCACCGGGTAAGGCCAGGACTTTCGCACCTCTTTCACGGGCGGCCTGGGCGGTTGCAGCGGTGGTCTCATCGGTGTAAGAGTTGACCACCAGGTTAGCACCCGCATCCGCAAGCGCCAATGCAATGCCTCGGCCGATCCCCCGGCCAGCGGCGGTAACGATTGCAGTGCCGAAGTTTGGATCAGACATTCCCTTTAACCTTGAACACTAACCAATCAGCCCGGCTGAACGCAGATCTGCAAGATCACTCTCACCGAGGCCCAGTTCTGCACCGAGCACCTCGTCTGTGTGTTCTCCCAGCAGCGGGGCACGGGTGATGGGAACTTGCGATCCGGACAAGCGCGGAGCAAACCCGAGCAACGGCACTTCGCCGTGCATGGGGTGATCGATCTGATGGATGAAACCACGTTCGATCAGGTGCGGATCCACGTGCAGCTCTTTGGTATCCAGACAGGCGGAGCAGGGCACACCGGCGGCACCCAGATGCGCCATGACTTCGTGTTTGGTTCGCTCGCGGGTCCAGTTGGCAAATATCGCGTATAGCTCAGGCTCATGTTGAACACGCACTTCCAGTTCTGCAAAACGGGCATCGACCAGCAGGTCGGCCTTGTCAGTGGCCACACACAGCTCATCCCAGTGCCCGGCGGTCACCGGCATGATGAAGACCCAGTCGTTAGGGCCAAATGGTTTGCAAGGATACAGTGCCATCGGTGGCAGCCCCTGCGTGTTGCCAAAACGACCGCACGCGGCTTGCCCCCACTGCGCGCCCATGGCGATGCGGGTGCGCATGAAGTAGGTCATGGCTTCCTGCATGGAGATTTCGATTTCCTGGCCCTCGCCGGTGCGCAGCTTCTGCACGTAGGCGGCCAGGATAGACATGGCCATTTGAACACCGGTGCCCGAGTCACCGGTTGTCGGACCCGGCACCATGGGTGGACCATCTGGATTACCCGTCACCGAAAATGCTCCGGCCGCGGCCTGAGCGATCATGTCGTAGCTCTTGTAGCCGGAATAGGGCCCGCTGGTGCCAAAGCCCTTGATTCGCGCATAGATGATGCCGGGATGCACCGCTTTCAGATTTTCGTAATCGAGATTCAACCGCTCCACAACGCCGGGGCCGTAGTTTTCGATGAACACGTCAAAACCTGGCAGCAGCTGCATGAACAGATCGCGACCAGCGGCGTTCTTTAAATTGAGCGCGACACTGCGTTTGTTAGCATTCCAGTTGCAGAAGTAGGCTGAATAGCGCTGGTTTGCCGTCAA
>JAQBYL010000339.1 GCA_027622495.1 Pseudomonadota bacterium | reverse complement strand
CCCTCGGCGAAGACGAACGCCAGCAGCGCATTAGCGCCACCCAGGAAGACATTGTGGTCAACTGTGGGCCCGATCGACGCTCGCGGTCCGCCACACGAGGGTAGCCATCCGACCGGTTGAGCCATCGCGCCGGTAACTGTAAAAACGGCGATCGCTCAAGGTACAAAGGCCCGATTCGAATACCTCACTGACACCTGCTGCAACGAGAGTCTGCCGGGCCAGACCGGAAAGATTCAGATGCCACTTGTCTGGTCGATCAGGAGCCCTCAGACAGAACGGCAAACGCCACGGTTGCCTGGCCACTTCCTGATACACGTCTTCACCGACTTCGTACGCTTCAACCCCGATTGCCGGACCGATCCATGCCCGAACCGAGCGGGTCTGAAAGTGCTGCAGGGTGGTTTCCAGAACGCCTGCCAGCAGACCGCGCCAACCGGCATGCGCGATGCCGATCCGGGATTGTTCCTGATCCCACAGAACCACCGGTAAACAGTCGGCGGTCATCACTGCAAGGCCGAAACCTGCCTCTTGTGTCCAGCAGGCATCCGCCTCAGGCACCGTTGCTGCCGCAGTCGCTGCCCTCACCTCTTTACAGGTCGTGCCGTGAACCTGGTTCAGCCACTGGATCTGCGCAGCCCCGCTGTGATCCGCCAGCCAGCGACGATTGTGCAGCACCGGTTGCGGGTCATTACCCGTGTGTAACGCCATGTTGTTATCCGTCTCCGCTGCCAGAGCGTCACCGCGGCTTCGCGTTGTGGTCACAAAGCGGATGCCCTGCGCACCCGATTGCGTTGGCTCGATCAGCCCTCGGTTCACGCCAGACGCTGCCGATCGATGGTCAGCTGGTCGATCAGCTGCAGCAGATCGGCGGGCATGGGGGCGGTAAAGCTCACCGGCTCGCCGCTACCCGGATGGTCAAACTCCAGCTGCTGTGCGTGCAGTGCCTGGCGTGGAAACTCACTCAGAGCCCTTCTTAATACTTCTTCCGCACCGGCAGGGGGGCGGCCACGCGCGCCATACTGGCGATCACCGATCAACGGATGACCGATGTGGGCCATGTGAACTCTGATCTGATGGGTGCGCCCGGTCTCGAGTTCTGCTGCCACCTGGGTATGCAATCGATAGCGGTCGATGATCCGCATCTGCGTTCGGGCAGGCCTGCCACCCTCCACCACCGCCTGCCGGGTTCTGTGCTGGGGGTGGCGACCGATCGGTTCATCGATATCTCTGCCGCTGATCAAGCGACCTTCCACCAGCGCGACGTACCGCCTCCGCACGCGATGAGCTGCCAGTGCTGAAACCAGTTTTTTATGCGCAGCCACGGTTGCGACCACGACCATCAGACCGCTGGTGTCTTTGTCCAGCCGATGGACTATTCCGGCCCGCGGCAGGCTCGAAAGCCCCGGTCGATGGGCCAGCAACCCGTTGACCAGCGTGTGATCCGGGTTGCCCGCCCCTGGATGCACCACCACGCCTGCGGGCTTGTTGATCACCAGGATCTCACCATCTTCAAACACCACCTCGAAGGCCACCTTCTGCGGCTCGTGCCAGTTGGCGCTGTCATCGATACGCGCATCAATGGCCAGCGCTTCGCCGCCACTGACCCGGGTCTTGGGTTTAACCGTGCGCCCGTCAAGCGTCAGGTTACCTTCCCGTATCCAGCCGCTTAAGACCGCGCGTGAGAACTCGTCAAACAGCTCCGCAGCTGCCTGATCCACCCGCAGGCCAGCCAGATGAGGCGGTATCTGGCCATGTCTGACAATCTGATCCATCAACAAAGAACACCCTGTTTGGTTGCATCGCAACTGTATTTCATTAAATTAACCGAAATTCCAGCACATGTTGGTTATGAGCCTGTATATCACCACACGCCTGATCCCCATTTTTATTTTACTGCTCAGCTTCCTGGGCGGTTGTTCACTCCTTCCTTTTATGGGCGACGACGATGACGCTTTTGAGGAAGACTTCAATTCAAGCGAGCAGATGATGTATCGGAACGCCCAGCGCAGTATGCGGTCGGGCAACTTCGAGCAGGCCATCACTCACCTCGAACGGCTGGAAGCACAGTATCCCTTCGGTCGTTACGCTGAACAGGCTCAACTCGAACTCGTTTATGCGCGTTACCAGGGCTACGACCACGACTCTGCCCGTGCCGCTGCTGATCGATTCATCCGTCTGCACCCCGCCCACAGCAACGTCGACTATGCCTATTACCTGAAAGGTCTGGCATCGTTCAACAAGAATACCGGGTTGATGGATCGGATTTTTGCGAGTGATCTGTCCAAGCGGGATATGACCGGACCGCGTGAAGCATACCTCGATTTCGCAATTCTGCTGGAACGTTTTCCCAATTCCGCGTACGCACCGGACGCACGCCAGCGCATGATCTATCTGCGTAATCTGCTGGCTGATTCAGAGCTGGCTATCGCCGACTACTATCTGCGCCGGGGTGCCTACATTGCCGCGGCCAACCGCGCTCGCTATGTGGTTGAGAATTACTCCCAGTCCATGGCGGTCCCTGAAGCCCTGCTGATCCTGGTCGAAACCAACTGGAAGCTGGGTCTGTCACACGCGGCCAACGACAACCTCCGGGTGATGGCGGTTAACTTTCCTAACCACGCAGCCTTTGACAAAGAAGGCAACCTGGTTCTGGCGGAGCGCATCCACAACCGCGACCGCTCGTGGGCAAACGTGTTGACCTTTGGCCTTGTGGATGCGCCAGACGTGCCCCCGCCAATTAAAATCGAACACCCTGAAGGGTTCGTGCCGCCAGCCACTGCTTCTGAAGAGGCACAGGAGGAACCCGAACAACGATCCGGCTGGTTCAGCTGGTTACCCTGGACCTGATTGGTGTAGTTGCCGCCACTCCCTGAACAAGAGATGGCCGTGATAAACCCTTCAGCAGAAATCCTCTCTGAGATTGAGCGCCGTCGGCTCGACCTCAACATCGGTCTGCTGCGCGTCTACAACTACTCCCGTCTGTTCATTGGTTTTTCGATGATTGCGGTGTTCTCCCAGAAACTCCTGGAGACTCGGCTCGGAGCGTTGCTGCCCGACCTTTTCCTCGAGATCGCAATGCTCTACACGGTGTTCAACCTCATGAGCATCGTGCTGGTGGCGGTCATTCCAAAACGGTTTTTCGCACGCCAGTTCTCTGAGTTCACACTGACCGCCGTCGACCTGGCTATGTTGACCGCGCTGATGTATTCAAGTGGTGGTGTCGCAAGCGGTATCGGCACCCTGATGATCGTCACCGTCGCTGCCGGTGCCATCATCATCAATGGTCGTTTGAGCACGCTGATTGCAGCTCTGGCAACCATCGCCGTGCTGCTCGAAGAGTTTTACCTCGCGCAGTCAGTACCTGCGTTACATGACGACTATTTTCAGGCGGGGGTTCTCGGTCTGTTGTACTTCGCCACCTCGCTGATCACACAGAACATATCTGCCCGGCTGCGCGAAAACGATGTCAGAGCGCTGACACAGGCGGCGGACCTGGCCGACCTGGAGCGGATCAACCGGCAGATCATCCAGCGCATGCGTACCGGTATTGTGCTGGTTGACGGCAACAGCAACGTGCGTATGTACAATCAATCTGCTCAGTCGCTGCTCGGGCAGGTGCACGAACAGACCCTCATCGATCTGCCACAGCCGCTTCTTGAACGGCTGTCTGCCTGGCGGATCGACAACGCACTGCGTTCGCCACCGTTCGCCATTGCCGGACCTGAAATACGGGCTAACTTCTCCCCCGTGCGCCACGCCGAACCGGACGGTGACGTCACGGTATTTCTGGAAGATACCAGCGAGGTTCAACAGCAGGCACAGCAACTTAAGCTCGCAGCAATCGGCCGCCTGTCGGCGAACATCGCACACGAAATACGTAACCCGCTGGGTGCTATCAGTCACGCAGCACAACTGCTTAAAGAATCGGCAAACCTGGATACCGCAGATGCCCGCCTGACAGAAATCATTCACAACCACTGTCTGCGCATGAATGATGTCATCGAGAACGTGCTCGAGATGTCACGCCGCAAACCCCCGATGCCAGTGCTTCTGAACCTGAAAGAACACATCGACAGGTTTGCCAGAGAGTTTATCGACATCATCCCGGCTGCAATCGTAGACACCCATGTCATGCCGGAAACGACCCAGGTTCGAATGGACCTCTCACAGCTTAGCCAGATTCTGACCAACCTTGCCCAGAATGCGGTACGCCACAGCAACCTGGCATCGCACGAGAACTTTGTTCGTCTGGAAGGCGGTGTAGACGAGAAGTCCGACCGACCGTACCTGAATGTGATCGATCACGGCGATGGTGTAGACGCAGATCAGGTCGGCAATCTGTTCGAACCGTTTTTTACCACTGAAAGGTCCGGCACGGGTCTCGGTCTGTATATTTCCCGCGAGCTGTGTGAGTCTAACCAGGCGCATTTGAACTACTTTCCACACGAACTGGGCGGCAGTTGTTTTCGCATCACCTTCGCCCACCCCGACCGCATAACGGCTTAAGGATCAAGGATGACCACCAACAGAGCGCTGATCGTCGACGATGAGCCCGACATACGCGAGTTGCTCGAAATAACCCTCGGCCGCATGAACGTCGAAACCGCGTCGGCAAAGGACGTGCGCAGTGCGCTGCAACTGCTCGATACCCAAACGTTTGACCTGTGTCTGACCGACATGAATCTGCCGGATGGCACCGGCCTCGAGATCGTGCAGCACATCGCCGAGAAATGCCCGGACTTACCGGTCGCCGTGATTACCGCGTTCGGCAATATGGACACAGCAATAACGGCGCTCAAAAGTGGTGCGTTCGACTTTGTGCAGAAGCCGGTCGATCTTGAAGCCTTGCGCGGCCTGGTTGATACAGCCCTAACCCGCTTTATGCATGAAAGATCGAGAATTGTATAAG
>JAQBYL010000338.1 GCA_027622495.1 Pseudomonadota bacterium | reverse complement strand
AACACTGACCTGACTGGTCGAACTGCCGCCGTCGCCATGACAGGTCAGGGTGAATGTGGTACTTGCCGTGATGGCCCCGGTGACGACACTGCCGTCTGGATCAAACTCACCGCTCCAGCCACCGCTGGCCGAACAGGATACGGCATCGCTCGAAGACCAGACCAAGGTTGTCGACTCACCAGATTCAACCTGGCTGGGTGACGCTGAGAAGGATACCGACGGCGCATTAAGCGCTGCGTCCTGGCCTTCTTCCTTCTTACGATCGCTGCTGCCGGTACAACCAGCGAGCAATCCAAACACTACGAGTCCCGGCAACGCCCAACGAGACGGTGCTCCCATATCTCTCTCCCGATAACAGCACGCAAACTGACAAATTGCGTAATCCTGGAGAGTTGGAGTTTATGTAAATGTCTTGTAAATCCTGTGCGGGGATCGACACATCGGGAGCTCGTAAAACAACCTGTGAAATGCTGCACACTGGTTTTGCT
The DNA here is from genome assembly GCA_027622495.1 of Pseudomonadota bacterium. Classification (GTDB taxonomy): domain Bacteria; phylum Pseudomonadota; class Gammaproteobacteria; order Pseudomonadales; family Azotimanducaceae; genus JAQBYL01. Next base: position 4,461 of record JAQBYL010000338.1, on the reverse strand, counting down.
GTAAAAGTTGGCGCTTCAGCCTGTAAGTAATCTGGACACAAACCAGTAACAGCCACCGGCAGCACAAACACCGGCAAGCAGATCCGCAGCAGTCATGCGTATCTTCATCGCACTTTCTGCAGGAGATCCTGCAACGCTCAAAAGCTGGGTTCCACCGCGTAGCAGAAACACTGCAGGGACCAGCACAATGAGCTGGCCAAGTTCGATCCCCAGGTTAAAGCCCAGCAATGCCGGCAGCCGGCGCTCCAATGGCAAACCGATGTCGAGCAGACTTCCGGCAAAGCCAAAACCGTGGATCAACCCGAAACCCACGGTGAGCCACAGGTGGATCAATCGATTGAAACCACCGAGCTTTGCAACCGCAAGCAAATAGCAAACGCTGAAGAGCCCCAGACCGAGCCAGGTGAGCGGACTTGGGATCATCAAAGCGCCAAAGGCGCACCCCACCAGCACCGCAACAATCATGCCAACCAACGACTTTTGCGACAGAAAGTACTCGAGGACAACAAGTAATATCGTGTACCCGATCAAAGCCTCCACCAACCCTGCATCGGGTTTTACAAGATCGAGAGCCGTACTAACCAGCGAAAGACTGTGACCCGCCGTGAAGCCAGTTATCAGCCAGATCAGCTGCGACATACGAACCCCATAGCGAAGTGAGGCAATACTAAGCAGTGCAAGCAGAAACACCAGATGATCAGGGCCAGACAGAATGTGCAGAACACCGATCTGGAGGTATCTCTGAATGATCGACAACGTGTCCACACCCTCGGGTTGCAGCTCTTCGATTGCAAAAGACACCTTCGAACTGCGGGCGTCGACCATGTCTTCTTTGATCAGCTTGCCGTCCTTCACTACCCGCACCGTGTGGACGTGTTGCGGATCAAGGGGAAAAATTGCCGCCAGGACCGCCCCTTGCGGTCGAACACAGTGCCACTGCCAACGGATCTGAACAAATCCCGCCCGGTCAAGAACCTGTGCTTCCGGACCGGTGAGCAGATCACAACCTTCCAGCGGATAGGTGCCTTCGTGTATGTGACGGGTCAGTATTTCAATGTCGCTCAGGCTGTTAGTACCTGGTGCGGATTGATCATCTCGCGGCAGATCTGCGCTCAGGGATGCCACAGAATCAAGCGGCAGGTTGAACACCGCTTGCACCTGTGTGCCATCAATTCGCCATGCGGAATAGGTCTGCCCGAATGTATGCGCCTGTACCTGCGAGGAAAATAACAACAACACCAGAACAGCAGATATCATCCGCATCGGCATTGTATAACCGGCACAAGCCATGCCTTCAGTAAACGACAATCTCGGCCCCCTCCTTGAGCCATTCAAGATAACTGCGCATCGATTGCTGGTTTCGCTCGACGCGGTAGGCGCGCGTGATTGGATCAACCAGATCCTCAAACACCGGCACCGGGCCATCCTCCCGCGCCATCAGCTTAAGCAGATAATAGTTCTGACCAACCGCTATCGGTGCCGTGATCTGGCCAGTTTCCAGGACCAGTGCCTCGCTCATGAGGATCGGACCGATATAGCCCACCAGTTTCGCCGGTGGAACCCCTTCGTCCGGCGGTGGATATACATCCTCATCGCCAAAACGGGCTTCTAACTCATCGAATGCAACACCTTGAAGCAGACTCTGGTGCGCCTGTTCTGCCCGCAGACGAGCCTCATCGCTGCTGATCCTGTGCCCGTCAAACAGCACCCGCTCAACCCGAATGCTCTGCGGTAGAACGAAGCGGTCCGGATCGGTTTCAAAAAATGCTCGGAGCTCGGCTTCCGGGACACTACTCGTCACATTTTCCGACAGCACAACCCGCGTCATTGCCTGGATCAGCGAACTGCGGACTTCAACATTGTGTTCCGCAAGACCAAGGCTCAAACCGCGCTGAACCAGAAGTTCTTCATCGATCAGATCACTGACGATGCTCGACCGATCTGATTCCTGCTTTAGACGCTGCTCAATCGCAGCAAGCGAAATACCCACACCGTTTACCTGGGCCGCCAATCCCTTTTCAGTCTGGCCGACGCTCTGCGGCGCACGCAGCATCCCGGCCACAACTGCCGCCAGACCAAACCCCATTCCGACGATCAGCCAGCGTAACCGGCCCGGCTTTGACATGAGACCTCTCAGTTAAAAATGCTACGATCACCCACATTGTAAGTCTGATAGAAACGCATTATGGGCAGCCGGACCGTTACCGCCTGTGTATTGATCATCGGCAACGAAATCTTGTCGGGCCGCACACAGGATATCAACCTCAACCATATCGCTCTAACACTGGGTGCCTGGGGTATCCGCATCCGCGAAGCGCGTGTGATCCCCGACATCGAGAGCACCATTATCAACACGCTGAACGAAGTGCGGCGCACCTTTGACTACGTCTTCACCACCGGTGGCATCGGGCCGACACACGACGACATCACCGCAGACTGCATCGCCGCCGCGTTTGGTGTCCCGATCGTCGTCAACGCGGACATTGCGGCACGAATAACGAGCCGTCCGGCGCCGGAAGACATCATGACGTCGCGCTTGCGCATGGCGCGTGTACCGCAAGGGTCCACACTGATCGACAACCCAACGGGGGGGCCACAGGGGTTCTGCATCGAGAATGTCTATGTCATGGCCGGAATACCGATGGTCATGCAGGCGATGCTTTCAACACTTGAGGGCAAGCTGGAGCACGGCGATGTGGTCCGGTCGAGATCGGTGACCGTCTATGTGGGGGAAAGTCAGATCGCCGCCCACCTGACGGACATCCAGCAAGCCTATCCACACATAGACCTTGGCAGCTATCCGTTTTTTCGCGACGAGCGTTATGGCACTTCGCTCGTGATGCGGGGAACTGTGGAAAGTGAGCTGGACGAAATGCTGCAAAGAGTCATTGCCGCAATCGTTGAAGTCGGCAGCACCCCGGAAAACATATCCCGGGGCTGATTCGCGTCCGCCGATCGTGTCAGACGACCTCGTCGGGCTCCGTGATCCGGTAACGCAGATCATAGTTTTTGACCGGCAGCTGCCGTATGCGCGTACCGGTCGCGTTAAAGATCGCGTTGGCAAGCGCCGGAGCAATACCCGGCGTGCCTGGTTCACCCGCCCCGCCCCAGTGTGCGTGGCTGGTGATCACATGGGTTTCAATAACCGGTGCAGTGTCCATGCGCACCATCTGGTAATCATGAAAATTACTCTGCACTGCGGCGCCGTTCTTGATTTCAATCTCACCGTACAAAGCGGCGGTGAGGCCATAGATGATGCCTGACTCCATCTGGGCGACCAGCGCATCCGGCGACACAGCAAAGCCCGGGTCGACTGCACACACCACACGATCCACCCGGACCGAGCCCTCCATCACCGTGACGTCCACCACCTGCGCCACAATGGTGCCGAACGACTGCTGCAGAGAAATACCACGACCCTGCCCGGCTGCCATAACGGGCCCCCAACCAGCCTTTTCTGCCGCCAGTTCAAGAACAGCCTTGTGGCGTTCCTGTTGACTCAGAAGATCCCGGCGGAATTCAAATGGATCCTTCTGCGCCAGAACGGCGAACTCATCAATAAAACTCTCGGTAAAAAAGCCATGTTGAGAATGATCAACACTGCGCCACGGACCGAACGGGACATGCGTGGGGCTGCTTGTGTAGCGGATCCGCTGGTTAGCGATCGCATAAGGGATCAGCGGCGCTTCCGCGGGTTCATGCTTGTCTACATACTCGTTCTGCCATGCAGTCGGTCTGCCCTGCTCATCCAGCGCACCCTTGAAGCGACTCAGGATCGCCGGCCGGTAGTTGTCCTGACGCATGTCTTCTTCGCGCGTCCAGATCAGTTTGACCGGTTGATTAATGGCCCTCGCGATCCGTGCCGCCTGAACCGCATAGTCACCCTGAGCGCGTCTGCCGAAACCCCCGCCAAGATAGGCGTTGTAAACTTTGACCTGTTCCAGATCAATATCCAACGCCTGAGCAATCTCCATGCGGAACCCAAGCGGGTTCTGTGTGCCTGTCCATACTTCGACGTCGCCATCAACCACCCGGGCAGTGGCATTGAGCGGTTCCATCGCGGCATGGGCAAGATAAGGGACCCGATACTCCACCTCGAGAACATTACCGCGCTCCAATGCACTGTCTATATCGCCTTCAACGCGGTCTTCGTTCCACTCGTTTAGAGTCGAAGCACTATCCAGATCCGTTCGAAACGCCGTGTAGATATCGGCCTGATTGACCCGCTCATTCCCCTCGTTGCGCCAGGTGATACCAACCGCCGCAAGTGCCTGTTTGGCCTGCCAGAAGCCATCCGCAACCACAGCGACAGCATTGTCCAGATTGACCACGTCGATCACCCCCGTCATGGATCTGGCCACGCTGTCATCGATGCTCTCAACCGAGCCGCCGAAAACAGGCGAACGCACAACTGTCGCATACTTCATACCCGGGATCACGATGTCGATGCCAAACTTGGCT
>JAQBYL010000337.1 GCA_027622495.1 Pseudomonadota bacterium | reverse complement strand
CACGATTCCTGCGAGCGATGCTCCCAGCACACCGAGCGAGATCGCCCGGCCCCGCCAGTGATCAAACCAGCTGATCACCGTGCGATGCCAGGCAAGGTTACCCATGCAACTCATGCCGATCCCCATCCCCAGCCCGACGATCACATAGAACTGCCAGAGCGTCTGGCAGAGCGCGAGCATGATGTAGGACGCGGTCACCACAACAATCCCGAACAGGATGACTTTCTTTGGTGAATAGCGATCGAGGATGCCGCCGATAAACGGTGCCGCGCAGGCACTCGTTATGGCAGCGATAGAAAAACCCATGGCAATGGAAAAGCGACTGCCGTCGGCCAGTTCTTCAGCAAGGGAGGGCAGGAAGACGCCGCGTGAGTATGAGTAAAAACCGGTGCCGAGAAAGGTGAGGATTGCGCCCACGAGCACGATCACCCAACCATAAAAAAAGCGCGGGGTCGCGCGATCGGTAAAACCAGGTACATTCATATCGGCTAAGAATAGCATCGGGCCTCATCTGAAACACTCACGCGAAGAGCGAATTCAACTGAAAGCAGGTACGATCGGATGGCCTGGATTGAAGGGGAGGCAAGGGGAAACAAGATGGCCGAATACGAATCCGCTGTAGCGCACGAGGCGTGGATTGATCAGGTGATCGAAGCGCCGCTGGAAGCAGATCTGCCGATCTGTGATGCCCACCATCACCTGTGGCTCGATACCGGTCATACCGGCTGGCCGTATACATTGCAGGATCTGCACAAAGACACCGGGTGTGGTCATAACATCAAACAGACGGTTTTTCTGGAATGTCATGCGCAATACCATCGCGAAGGACCAGAGCATCTGCGATGTATCGGCGAGACCGAGTTTGTGGCGCAAGCGGCGCAGCAGAGCAGCGGTTCCGGGCAGGCGGAGATTGCCGCCATCATTGGCAATGCCGATATGGCGCTGGGCGACGCGGTGGAGGAAGTGCTGCTTGCCCACGAGTTAGCCGGAGCGGGACGTTTCAGAGGGGTGCGCTACAGCACTGCTCAGGATGCTCATCCGCCATTGGCCATGCGACCCAGTGCGCCCATGAGTAATGCCAACTACCTGGCTGGCGTCAGAAAGGTCGGCGCGCTCGGTTACAGCTTTGATGCGATGGTGTATTACCCGCAGCTGCCGCAGTTGCTCGATGTTCTGCGGGCCGTACCAGACACACCGGTGGTGATCAACCATCTGGGCTGCATTCTCGGGACCGGCCCCTATAAAGATCGCCGCGATGAAATTCTGGCATTCTGGCGCAAGGCCATGGCTGATCTGGCAACCTGCCCCAATGCATTCCTGAAACTGGGTGGGATCGGCATGCCGATGATGGGTTTCCGCTGGGACAAACAGGCACGGCCGCCGACGTCAGAGCAACTGGCAGCCCCATGGCGCGAACCGATACAGTATGCGATTGAGACCTTTGGTCCGGATCGCTGCATGTTCGAATCCAACTTTCCGGTAGACAAACGCGGTGCCGGCTATGGCGTGCTGTGGAATGCCTACAAGCGGATTGCCAGTGCCTATAGCCCAGCCGAAAAGCGCGACCTGTTCCACAATACCGCGGCACGGGCGTATCGCCTCGTACTGGTATGAAGAGGATGTGGTGAATGTTGTGGATGTTGTGGATGTTGTGGGTAATAAGGAGGATGCATTGAACAAACGGGAAACGCTGATAAACGCTTACACACAGATCATCAAAGAAGTGGATGACGTAAGCCGGCCGGGGGTGGTGAACACCCCCGCGCGTGCGGCCATCGCAATGGAGTTCATGACCCGCGGATACGATCAGACGCTCGAAGAAGTAGTGAACAACGCGCTCTTCCACACCGATAACCGTGAAATGATCATCGTGCAGGACATTGAGCTCTACTCCCTGTGCGAGCATCACATGCTGCCCTTCATCGGGCGTGCTCACGTGGGTTACATCCCTGATGGAAGAGTGCTGGGCTTATCCAAAGTCGCTCGAATCGTGGACATGTTCGCGCGCCGTCTGCAGATCCAGGAACAGCTGACCTATCAGATTGCAGATGCACTCAAAGAAGTAACAGGGGCAAACGACATCGGTGTGATCATCGATGCCCAGCATCTGTGCATGATGATGCGCGGGGTTGAAAAACAGAACTCGAGAATGAAAACCTCAGCCATGCTCGGTGCGTTTCGGGACAACCCGTCAACCCGTGCAGAGTTTCTGAACCTGCTGGGGCGCTGACGCCGCAACCATGATCGCCAACTGGAACTACCCCACCGCCATTCGTGTCGGGCCCGGTCGTCTGGCCGAACTTTCCGCCCTGTGCCGGGAGCTGGGTTTTGAAAGACCGCTTTTTGTGACCGATCCCGCCATCGAAGGGATGCAGTTTTTTCAGAAAGCGCTCAGCGACGTTCAGACATCTGGAATCAAGGCCGGTGTATTCAGCACGATCCGGGCGAATCCGACTGCGGCCAATATCGAGCAGGGCACAGCCGTATTCCGGAGCAACCACCACGATGGCGTGATCGCCATCGGTGGCGGCAGTGCGCTGGATGCCGGTAAGACCATTGCCCTGATGGCGAGGCAAGCCTGTGATCTGTGGGATCTGGAAGACGTTGGCGATAACTGGCTGAATGCAGATAAATCTCAGATCGTGCCGATCATTGCCATCCCAACCACTGCGGGGACCGGGTCTGAGGTGGGCAGAGCGGCGCTGATTGTCAATGAAGCCGAGTTGCGCAAGGTCATCATCTTTCATCCCGCCATGTTGCCCAGAACCGTCATTCTGGATCCGCTGACCACACTTGGTTTACCGGCTCATCTCACTGCTGCCACCGGTATGGATGCCTTGTCACACAATCTCGAAGCGTTCTGTTCGCCGGTGTTTCATCCCATGGCAGAAGGAATCGCTGTTGAGGCGATCCGCATGATCAGCCTGCATCTGCCTGCCGCTGTTGCCGACGGTCAGAATGTTGATGCACGTGAGCAGATGCTGGTTGCGTCCATGATGGGCGCTACCGCATTTCAGCGTGGCCTGGGTGCAATGCACGCGCTGGCCCATCCGCTGGGTGCCGTATACGACGCCCACCATGGTCTGCTCAATGCGGTGTTGATGCCCTATGTGCTGATGGCGAATCGCACAGCGATCGAGCAGCGAATTGGTCGACTGGCAAAATCAATCGGTCTGGCTGCAGATTTTGATGCGTTTCTCGCCTGGGTGCTCAAGCTTCGAGAAGATCTCGGTATACCCCCGACGCTTGCATCATTCATCGCTGCAGATGATCGATATGCCGCCATCGGCGAGATGGCGTTCGTCGATCCGTCCGCAGGGACTAACCCACTGCCTTTTACAGCCCGTGACTATCAGCGACTTGCCGGGAATGCTTTAAACGGGGTGCTGGACTGGTAGATGTTTTAAACGGCCAGTCAACCTGCTTCCGGCCGGACTGAGCGGTTAGAAAAGACACGCACAAGGCCATAGCAGCTGATCAGAAACCAGGCCAGTTCAATCGTGAACGCAGACAGGTTGAAATCGAATACCAGGGAACCCGCAATCAATGCAGACCCGACGGCGTTGGTGGCCGAATATCCCCACGCCATCATGTTCATACGCCCTGTCTGAACCAGAGCATAGGTTGTCAGGATGATTGCGACGCCGAGATTCCCAACCAGGTCGTGCCATGCGTATTCCACTTCGTGTCTCCGCTGCGGGTTTATCTTGCTCCTGCATGGTCTATTCTAGTCGACGTCATTTCCACAGATATATCGGGATTGAACAGATGCAGATCGCCGACCGCTGGTTTGAACGCCGCCGCCTTTCCGATGCCGTCACCCTGCTGTGGGAACCGCACGTACATCCGTTTTTACGTTGCAACATCTGGCACGTGCGCGGGCGGGATCATGATCTCCTTGTGGATACCGGGCTTGGTTGTGCCTCTTTGAAAGATGAGATGCAGGATCTGATCGACAAACCCCTGTTGTGCGTTGCCACGCACATCCACTACGACCACGTCGGCTGCCTGCACGAATTCGAGCATCGCATCATGCACGCCGCTGAAGCACCGCGTATGAGTGACTACCAGGAATTCTGCTGGCTGAAGGCTGATCAGTTTCCGCTCGACTACCAGGCGGCGTTTGCAGAACCGGGCTTTGATGCCTATCTGATCAACGCATTTCCGCATGAGAATTTTGATGTTGAAAGCTATTCCATCACTTCAACGGATCCGACGCGGGTGGTGGATGAAGGGGACGTCGTTGATCTCGGCAACCGGACGTTTGAAGTCATGCATCTGCCGGGCCATTCACCCGGCAGCATGGGGTTGTGGGAAGCGGCCAGCGGAACCCTGTTTTCCGGTGATGCGATCTACGACGGATGGCTCCTCGATGAACTGGCCGACAGCGACATCAAGGCGTACGTCCGGACCATGAAGCGCCTCAAGACCTTGCCCGTGCAGGTGGTCCATGGCGGTCATGAACCGAGTTTTGGGCGCGACCGGCTGCGCGAAATCGCTGACGAATACCTTTTGAAACGTGATGCTTGACCTTCGAGGCCTGATCCGGACCCTTGTTAAGCAGCTCTGTCGCCCTTGCCGACGAGCTCAAGATAACCATCGCAGACGTGCCGGACTCGTCGGGTTCGCTGATGGTTGCATTGATGGCAAGCGAAGGCGAATTCAAAGACACAGCCCCTGCGGTCGCGTCGATGATCCTGCCTGCCAGGCAAGGTAGCGTTGCACTGACGCTGCACGATGTTGAACCTGGTGAGTACGCGGTACGGGTCATGCATGACCAGAACGGCAATCAGAAACTGGATGCCAATATGATTGGCATACCACGGGAACCCTGGGGGTTTTCGAATAATGCGGCGGGTAGCTTTGGTCCTCCTGGCTGGAAAGACGTGACCTTTACCGTTGAAGGTCACAAAGAAATCACCATCAACCTGAATCAATAAGTGGCGAGCCATG
>JAQBYL010000336.1 GCA_027622495.1 Pseudomonadota bacterium | reverse complement strand
CGGCCGTATCCGGCAGCGAGGCAGAGTTTCGGGAGTTGTGTGGTCTTGCCGGATCCGGTTTCACCAGCAACCACCAGGACCTGATTAGAATTCAGCTGACGTTGAATCTCATCCACTGCCTGGGTGATCGGCAGATCTGCGGGGAACTCAATTTTGAAATCATGCGCGCGCCGCGCCGCAAGCGCCTCGCTCGAGGCCTGAAGCAGAGTTTCCGCGGTTTTGTCGCGTCGACTGATGAGCCTTTTAAGACGGCCAACGTCTCGGCAAAGAACCATCTCGGGGTTGAATCGTGTCGCCACAATCTCATCGCTCACGTGAAGATAATGTGGTTCGAGTACCTGCAATGCAGGTCCATGAAATGAACGCGTCCGCTGGCTTAAGTCCTTAACGTAGACCCATCTGCGAGCGGATGGGTCTTGTGCTTACTTGGTCAGAGCACTCATGCTCTCTTCGATACCGCGGATGGTTAAGGGGTACATCTTTCCACCAACCAGTTCCTGGGTCATCGAAACGGAACTCGAATACTCCCAGGTTTCCTGCGGGGTCGGATTGATCCACACAACTTTGTCGTAGCTTTCCTGAAAACGACCCATCCAGGAAGTGCCCGGCTCTTCGTTCCAGTGCTCCACGCTGCCCCCGGCATGGGTGATCTCGTAGGGCGCCATGGTGGCATCACCGACAAACACGATCTTGTAGTCGCCGGCAAATTTGTTAAGGATTTCCCAGGTGGGGACCCGCTCTGCCATGCGGCGCTTGTTGTCTCTCCACACCGATTCGTAGATAAAGTTGTGAAAGTAGTAGCTCTGCATGTGTTTGAACTCGGTTCTCGTTGCTGAGAACAGCTCTTCACAGACCTTCACGTGGGCGTCCATCGACCCACCGATGTCCAGGAACAACAGAACCTTAACCGTGTTCTTGCGCTCCGGACGCATCTTGATGTCCAGCAGACCGCCATTGTGGGCCGTGGACTTGATCGTGTCTTTGATGTCCAGCTCGTCTTCTTTTCCTGTGCGGGCTAACTTGCGCAGCCGACGCAAGGCCAGCTTGATGTTGCGCGTTCCGAGTTCCACCGAGTCATCCAGGTTTTTGTACTGCCGTTCATCCCAGACTTTTTTGGCTTTCTTCTTCTTGCCCTGGCCTTTGCCGCCCGGTCCTTTCTTACCCTGCTGATCGGGGTCGTCGCCTTCCTGGCCTTCTTTGCCCTTACCTTCTTCGGCTTCGCGCTTTTCTGCCGCCTCTTTTGCTTCTTTGAAGGCTTCGATCAGCTTTTCCAGACCGCCGAGCGACTTGATCTGCTCCAGCTCTTCGGGTGTCAGAGAGTTTTCGAACTCACGACGTAACCAGTCGTCTGGTATCAGGCTTTCGAGCAGACCGTGCAGATCTTCAAGACCTTTGAAATACGCAGCGAAAGCGCGATCGAACTTGTCGTAGTTCTTCTCGTCTTTCACCATGCAGGTTCGCGACAACAGGTAAAAATCGTCGACGTTCGAGTACACAAGGCGAGCCTGCAGCGCACCCAGAAGGTCGAGCAGCTCGCGGATGGTGACCGGAACTTTGTACTTCCTCAGCGTCAGGAAGAAATTGATCAGCATCTTTTAGCCTCGTGAATCTCGTCTGTTCATGAACGCCAGGCGCTCCAGCAGGTGCACATCCTGCTCGTTCTTAACCAGTGCGCCGTACAGAGGCGGAATCGCCTTGCTGGTATCGCGATTGGTCAGAATCTCGTCAGGGATGTCGTCCGCCATCAGCAGTTTCAACCAGTCGATCAGTTCGGAAGTTGAAGGTTTTTTCTTCAACCCGGGCACTTTGCGCACGTCGAAGAAAATTTCCATGGCCTCTTTCACAAGATTCTGCTTAATCTTGGGAAAATGGACCTCAACGATCTGCTGCATCGTTTCCCGATCCGGGAAGTTGATGTAGTGGAAGAAGCAGCGACGCAAGAACGCATCGGGCAGTTCCTTCTCATTGTTTGAGGTAATGATCACCACCGGCCGCTTTTTGGCTTTGACCGTTTCGCCCAGCTCGTAGATGAAGAATTCCATCTTGTCGAGTTCCTGGAGCAGGTCGTTGGGGAATTCGATATCTGCCTTGTCGATTTCGTCGATCAGCAGAACCACCCGTTCATCTGACTCAAAAGCGTCCCACAGGGTGCCTTTCTTGATGTAGTTGCGGATGTCCTGCACGCGTTCATCGCCCAGCTGCGAATCGCGCAGACGCGAAACAGCGTCATATTCGTACAGGCCATTGATGGCCTTGGTGGTTGATTTGATATGCCATTGAATGAGGCGCATACCCAGGCTTTTAGCAACCTCCTCTGCCAGCATGGTTTTGCCCGTTCCAGGCTCGCCCTTGATGAGCAGCGGGCGTTCCAGTTTCACAGCCGCGTCCACGGCCATGCTGAGTTCGTCGGTAGAGATGTAGCTTTCGGTACTATCAAAAATCATGTATTCGGATCTCGTGAAATAAGCGAAAAGGATGTTGGGCAAACAAAGCCAGCTACTTTAATAAGGCCCAACAGGCATAGCAAGTCGGCATAACAAGCGAGTTTGCCACAACCCAAACAGTATCGACCACCCTATCAGGCCTCATTGGGGCGTTCTGCGCCTGAGTTTTGCCACGCCGAAAACAAGCACCACCAGCCCGATCACGGCGAACGCGGCCAGTGTCAGCACCCGAACCGCCGGCTCAATCTGCCCTTCGGCCTGAAACAGGCCTTCAACCAGCAGCACCATAAAAGCAGGTGCGAGGTTGCCTTCATACAACGGAACCGGTACCGGAACCAGAAACAGAACCGGCGTCAGGATCACGATCAGTGCGCGAAGCGAGGGCATTTTGATGAACCGGGTCAGCACCACCATGACGCCCGCAAGGCCCACACCAGCTACGATCGCAACCGCCCAGGCGATCAGATAAGGGGTCAGCATTCGACCCAACGGATGATGTGGTCTTCCTGGTCGTATTCGGGCACACCACCACAGGGGCTCACCCGACCGCGGACCGAAATGCCGGCTGTGTGCACGGTGTCTGCGGAACCTGACACCAGCGGATGCCACCACGCCAGTGGCCGTCCCTCGGCCATCCTTCGATAACCGCAACTCACGGGTAACCATTCCAGGCTGTAGGCCTGTTCTGTTTCAAACTGGATGCAGTCGGGAACCAGAACGTGGCGCTGCGGATAGTGGGTGCAGCGACAGCTGCCCAGGTCCAGCGAATCGCAGACCAGGTCGGTGAAGAAGATTTCGTCGGTGTCCTCATCCTGCAGCTTGATCAGGCAACAGCGTGCGCAGCCGTCACAGACTGCCTCCCACTCCTGCGGGTTCAGCTGGCCGAGTGTCTTGTTTCTCCAGAATTCGCTCACTTGAGTAAGTCCGCATACTCCGGTGGCATCTGAAGGTAAAAACCTCTGGCCTCGATCTGATCCAGCACAGCGGCCGCGCTCGCACGCGCGAGAGACCGATCGGGGGTCAGCTCCAGATCCATCACCTCTTTCGCTCGACCAAAGAGCTTGCGCAAGGCTTCGGGCAGATCTTCGAGTTGGCCTTGCGCATCCAGGTACAGATACATGTCCACGCGTTTCAGACTCTTGTAGACCTTGACCGCTCTCACGCCAGAACCTCTTTGAAGGCCGGACCCACCAGATCATGACGCCAGCCGAGGTAGCGGGCAGAGAGTTCACCGGTGCTGATATGACAGCGAACGCACTCCTCCACATCCTTTTTACGGGCGAGCAGTTCGACGGCAATTCCTTCTCGCGCCGCGACCAACCGTGCGCGTTCGCGCAGCTGCCTCATTAAACCGCCTTGCGATGGTGTCAGCGGTCTTTCCAGCTGTTCCACCGCCGGACTACGCAGTGCCCGGTTGTGCACGTCAACCAGAGTCGCTGCATGGCGACGCGCGACAGATCTGGGTACCGTGGCCTCGACTTCAGAGGTATTCAGTTCCCTGACCGTTGCAAAGTGATACAGGTGCTCATCCCAGACAACACGCCGTCTGGGGACATCGCTGCGACGGGCTTCCTGCTCCCGCCAGGCACAAAGTGCTTTTAGCACGCTGAGCTGATTACCGTTCAGACGCCAGGCTTTTTTAACATTTCGATAATAGTCAACGGGGGCCACCGGATCGTAGGTTGCGCGCTCAGCCATATCCTCTTCAAACCACGCAAGCCTGCCGTGTTTCTGTAACGCGCGGGTCTGACGTTCAAATATATTGACCAGGTGAATCACGTCCTCAGCGGCGTATTTAACCTGCTGGGCAGACAGTGGGCGCGCAAGCCAGTCTGATCGGGTTTCATGCTTGCCCAGACTGATCGACAGTTCGGCCTCAACAAGACCTGCATAACTGACGGAAAAATTGTCGTCCAGAAATGCCCGGGCCACCTGGGTGTCCCAGATGCCAACCGGTGTCAGATCCAGATGATGACTCATGAGTTCAAGATCCTCAGAGCATGCGTGCATGACCTTCACGATGTCCGGATCTATCAGAGCATCCTGAAAAGGACCCCAATCGTCGATGCTCAGAGGATCAATCAGATGCACCGATGAACCACAGCAGACCTGATACAAGCCTGGTATGGGAAAGTACGTGTCGGTTCTGATGAACTCGGTATCGACGCCGATCGCACCACGCCACTGCGTTGCTGCGCTCGCGAGATCCGCGTTGCTCAGAATGAATTCAGTTGATATCGCGCCGCCCCTGTAATGCATGAACGATGGTGCCACTGTCGATGTATTCGAGTTCTCCGCCAATCGGTACGCCATGGGCAATCCGGCTGACACGGGGAACCTTGTCACCGATCAGTGACCAGATATAGTGCGCCGTGGCCTCCCCTTCAACCGTTGGATTGGTGGCCAGGATCACCTCTTCGGGGCACATGCTTGCGACCCGTTTGCTAAGCAGATCAAGCCCCAGGGCGTCAGGCCCGATGCCATCGATGGGCGAAAGACGGCCATGAAGTACAAAATAGCGCCCTTTGA
>JAQBYL010000335.1 GCA_027622495.1 Pseudomonadota bacterium | reverse complement strand
ACCCTGCAACTCATCCCGCAGGGTCGACAGATGTCGCTCGACGATCGGATAGAGCGGGGTTTGCTCAGGCCGATGGCGCTGGTAGCGGCGGCTTGAGGCGGTCGAATGCTGGCCGGAAGGCGTTTCCACCGGACCATAATGGCTGGGGTGGGAACCCGATCTTGGCGGCAGGTTGCCTGGGGTAGTGTAAGACGTTGAATCTGTCGCCTTTGGTCTATACGCACCCTGCGTAAATTCCGGCCATGAGGCTGGTTTTCCTGGCCTCTCGGTCAACACCGCCGGTCAGGTCGTCTATCAGCGCGGGAATTGATTCCGCGACGGCACCACACATATCCTGTTCAATCCAGAGGAGTTCATGGCCCGGCTGGCGACGCACGTCCGCTGAGCTGGGCGCAGCGCCTAAAGCGCGTCCAGAGGATTGCAACCCCGCACTGGAACCCGTAGCTGGTGGCTCAAGTTGATTCGCCCATGCCAACTCGCAGCACGATCGCGACCCGCATGGTTCCCTTTATTTCTGTTGCGGGGTCACAAACTGGGTCATAACCAGTTTACGCGAATGACACTTTGCCCTCGCCCCTGGGCGATGGGGGCCCCAAGTCACCCCCAGATCCCTTTGAACCTTGTCGGGGCCATCTCCGTGTACCGGACTGTGTGCTGGATGCTGGCATGCCCCAGATAGGCCTGGAGCGAACGAGTGTCCATGCCACGGTTAGCCAAGGCGTAGCCGCAAGCGTGACGAAGCATGTGGGGGTTCACCGGGAAGCCGATCTTCGCCACTACGCCCCAACGTGCCAGTTGCTTCCTGAAGCCTGCTGCACTCATTGGCCCACCCCTTTCACTGGTGAACACATATGGCGATTCTAAGGGTTAGATTGGTTGAAGTGTCGGTTGACGGAGGGCGGTCCTGGCGGGCTGCTACGCTCGGTGCAGATATCGGGCGATTTTCCTTTCGTGAATGGCGTTTGCCCGTGAGCTTTGCCGAGAAAGGTAAGGTCCTGCTACAGGTTCGTGCAACCACTAACAGTGGCGAAGTTCAGCCCGCAGAAGCACGCTGGAATCCGTCGGGTTATCTGCGTAACTCGATTGAATCCACACCTGCGGTCATCATCTGAGGTTCAATTTTATGCGCGCGTTTGCCGCCCTGTTATTAGGGTGCACCCTCTCTATGGCTGCGCTGCCGGTTAGTGCCCGGGTGGTAGGTATCGAACTGCCGGCGGACGTCTCTGTACTCCGGGCCTCACCGTTGCCCGGCTATACCGTGGCCCAGCAGAAATGTGGGATTTGCCATTCGGCGGACTACGTCAACTTTCAACCCCCAGGCATGGATCTCGAGCAGTGGACGGCGGAGATGAACAAAATGCAACACTCCTACGGGGCGGCGCTGGACGAACTTGAGCTCAGGCTTGTGGCTGCGTACTTGGCAGTTACCTATGGCACCGCCCAAGCCACTGACCCCCAGGTGCTGGCCTTGTCTGTCGAGGCTCGCAAAGCCAGCGAAGAAAAGGTGCTGATGGCTAAGGGGGCGAGTATTGATGTGCCCGCACTGCTGAACGCCAATGCATGCCTGTGCCATGCCATTGACCAAAAACTGGTCGGCCCGGCGTTTAAAGAAGTGGCGGCCGCATACCGTGGTGAAACAGACGCGCAAGCCAAAGTGGTCACGTCAATTCGCCAGGGCGTGGTAGGTCAATGGGGGCCAGTTCCGATGCCCGCGATGTCGACGCTTAGCGATGCGCAACTCAATGCGCTGGCGGAGTTTGTCTTGAAGCAGTGATCGCCGTGTGATCAATCGGGCAGGTGCAGTTCCAGTCCCTGCGATACACGGTCTCGCCCGCTTATCTGAGGGGAATCCGCAGTGCAATATGGTGTTTGAGGCTGCCGTCGGCATCAAAAACGCCGGTCCCATGCCCCAGATCAGGTCGCTGCGAGCCCAGCAGCGCTCAGTTGACTCCCAATCGAAGGTGAGGTTTCCTCGGAGTAGGTCTCACAACGAGGTTTGTTATGTCTGATGCTAATCTTGCCGGCGAGGTCAAATTTCGCGTAGCACCGCAGATGCAGGTCGTTGCGCGAACCCGTGCGCCAGCAGTGGAAGATCTTTCCCAGATTGTTCAAGCAATCCGTGCACAAGATGCTGGTCTGCAAACGGGTCAGTTTGGTACGGTCATTTTCAAATCCACCACGGTTTCTGGCGTTGACCTCAAGTTGGAGCCGCTCCAACCGAGTATCGGTACTGTTGTCCACGGCATCGATTTAGCCCAGGTCATCGATAACCCGTCGATGATTCAATTTCTGCGCGAACTATGGCTCGAACGTCGCGTCATCATGTTCCGCGGTCAAGAACACCTCACGCGCGAAGAAATGGTCCGGTTCGCCGAGTGCTTTGGCGAGGTCGGCGCCCATCACGGCGAACGTGATCACGTGCCAGGCTCAGATGGAAAAGGGCCTACGACAGCGCCCGGGTTCCCGGACATGCTGGTGCTCAGATCCGGGGAAAAGAGTGCCGGTGCAGCATCGGGTTGGCATAGCGACGCGACTTGGTCGCCCCGTCCGCCGATGGGGTCCATCTTAAGGTGCATCGAAGCCCCGCCAGTGGGTGGCGACACCAGCTTTTGTGATGCCTACGCCATGTGGGAAGGCTTGTCAGACGAAACCAAAAAAATCACCGCCAAACTTTCCGCAGTGCATGTGGGGAACGACATACATCAAATGAATGGCGTGACCCCCAGTGCTGTCCACCCGGTACCCAGAACGCATCCGGAAACCGGTGGTACGGTGCTGTTCGCGCAGAGCGGATTTGTCAGAAGATTCGCTGAAGGTCATGGGCTTACTCCTGAGCAGGAGCAGGCGTTGCTGTTTGAACTCTTCGAGCGTCAAGGGCAACCGGAGTACACCTGCCGCTTCAAGTGGGCACCTGGCTCCGTCGCCATGTGGGATAACCGCGCCGTACTTCATCGAGCTACAGCAGATTTTTGGCCGCATAGTCGCCACATGGAGCGATTGACGATTCTTGATCACGACCATGCGCGAAGAGCGCCGTATTACGATCCGGCATGAAGACCACCAAAGATCACGACGAGCGTATGGCAAGAATGACCTTTGCCTCCGTTTATCCGCACTATGTAGCAAAGATCGAGAAAAAAGGCCGAACCGAAGAAGAATTGCACCAAGTCATTTCATGGTTGACCGGATTCAACGCGAAAGATCTGCATCGACTGATCCAGAAAGAGGCTTCGTTTGAACAGTTTTTTGCTAAGGCTACAGTCAATCCGAATGCGCACCTGATTACCGGGTCAATCTGTGGCTATCGAATTGAAGAGATTGAAACACTGCTGACCAAACAGATCCGATACCTCGACAAGCTTGTAGATGAGCTGGCGAAAGGCCGCAAGATGGAAAAGATTCTGCGCACTGCAGCAGCCGCGTAGACGATCTACCGGTTATGGAGCGGACCCAGTTTGATAACCAAATCCGTATTTTCTCAATGGATTCGGGCTTCACCGCCAAGATTCCCCCTCAACCAGTTCGTGGCATCGCACGTGCTCGCCACTTCTTCATGATCGCGAAGCCCACTGCGATGACGCTTACGATGAT
Source organism: Pseudomonadota bacterium (assembly GCA_027622495.1). GTDB lineage: Bacteria > Pseudomonadota > Gammaproteobacteria > Pseudomonadales > Azotimanducaceae > JAQBYL01. The sequence continues at coordinate 1,394 of JAQBYL010000335.1, read as the reverse complement.
CCAAAAATACAGAAAACCGCTCGCAACGCGGTCCCCGGAAAAGACTGTCGAATCGAGCCAGGCCAAACCTGAGCTGGCCTGTTCGATTCGTCGAAGGATTTCTGTTTCGATCGCGCCTATTTGCCGCACGGTTTGAGCGGCTCCAGCAACCAGAGACGACATCAAACCAAGGAACGGCGCGCTCAGGAGCGCCAACTGTGGCCACGTGAGTCGTTCAACGGCCAGATAGGTCGCCACAGAATATGAGAACAAGATCGTGGTGAGCAGCGTGACTATGTCAAACAGCGATTCCCTGTATTCCATATAAATGGACAGTAGCTCTGCGTCTGTCACGCCAACCCCCTTTCACTTGAACTGAGTACGAATCAATCAGGAGCAAGCAAACAGCATTCGCTTCCGAAAATCTATTCTGGATGTCTGGGTGACCTGAGGCTACGTCTTCCGCGGCGTCTTTGCCCTGATTTCCCGAAACCCCATACCCCGCGTCCGGCAACGCCTCCATTCAGCGTGCGCAATTCGCTCGATTCGTCCCTTCAACTCAATCACCACCGTCGCGAGCTTTATGCTAACCATACTCGGAGGCAACTATGACCCGCCCATCGATCCCGATGCCTGAAGGTTACGCAGAAGTGCCAGGTGGACGTGTTTGGTACCGCATTGTCGGTTCCGGAGATCGCCTCCCGTTACTGACCCTCCACGGCGGCCCTGGGACCGGGCACGGCGGGTCGCTCAGTTTGAAAACAGCGCCCACATGGCGATGCTGGAAGAGACCGACGCCTACTTTGAGGTGTTGCGGCAGTTCCTGAACGAGGTGGATCCAGCCTAGCGGAACCGAGACGAATTGGCCGGTGGTGGAATCGGGGGACAGACTGCACACCTACCGGCGCACCACAACGATTGAGAGATCTAGCCAACGAGCCCACGACGAAAGGCACCTTACGCGGTGTGCTCGCCGAAGGGGCGGGATGTTCGCCGGCGCAATCGCCAGTTGAGCATGATCGCAGCAGGTGCAACGCTGGGAATGTTCGTCATGGGCTGGCTGACGCTCACCGCAATGCAGGCGACGGACGACGCTCTGGTGCGGAAAGCCGCTTGCAAAGATGTGACCGCACAGCAGGGTGTCTGCAATCACGCGAAGCTGGCCGCCGTCGCGGATGGATTCTGCGACACTGGTCCCGGGGAGTGGCTGGTGACACAAGCAGACTATCGCGGACAATCTCGAGCATAGGACGGACGACGTGGCTTTTCGTGTAGGATTCTGGCTATCTTTACTATGCTCGCGAGTAGGAAGCCGTGAATGGTGCAGACGTTCTCCTGACAACCGCAGAGGATAGTATTTTTAACAGGGATATAGACCGACTTCGTTGATTATCGAAATAGTGATGCTGGGCGGG
>JAQBYL010000334.1 GCA_027622495.1 Pseudomonadota bacterium | reverse complement strand
CGAACGACTGATTGAACAGCGCAAGACCTGGTCTGGGGTCGAGCGCGGTGCAACCGATGGCGATCAGGTCACTCTGGACTTTATCGGTTCCATCGATGACGAAGCCTTCGATGGTGGCAAAGGCGAGGATGTCACTTTTGTGGTCGGTGGCGGCCAGATGATCGAGGACTTTGATCGCGGTGTTAACGGCCATAGTGTCGGCGAGCAGTACTCGTTTGACGCATCGTTCCCCGACGATTATCAGGCAGAGAATCTGAAGGGACGGAAGGCCACCTTCGAGGTGACCATCAAGAAGGTTGAAGAACCACATGCGGCTGAGCTGGATGAAGAATTTTTTACCTCTTTCGGTGTCGAACCAGGCGCTGGTCTTGAGGGCTTCCGCAGCGAAATCAAAGCGAACCTTGAACGGGAACTGGAAAGTGCCCAGCGCAACCAGTTGAAGCAGCAGGTCATGAACGAACTGCACCGGCTGCACAACATTCAGCTTCCAGGCGCCATGGTTCTCAGTGAGATCGGCACCCTTAAAAAGCAGATGATGAATCAGATGCAGGGCTACGGTGGCAACGCGCCGGCCGGTTTTGATCTGCCTGATGACCTGTTCAAACCACAGGCAGAAAAGCGTGTCTCGGTGGGGCTGGTCATCAATGAAGTGGTGAACGAAAAGGGCCTGCGAGCCGACGCTGCCACTGTCCGCAGCCGCATAGAAAAGCTCGCCGAAGCTTATGCCGAGCCACAACAGGTTGTGAACTGGTACTATTCAAATGCTGAACAACGCCAGCAGATCGAGATGGCGGTGCTTGAAGATCAGGTTGTAGACCACATCGTAGAACAGGCGCAGGTCGAAGTGGTACAAAGTACCTACGCCGACGTCGTTCAAGGCAAACACATGCCTTCGGAAGCCGAAGACGCAGAGGCCGCAGACAGCGTATCACACCGGTAGATGCGGCCGCCGAACCCGCCGAGTCGGAACCACAGGACAGCGCAATCACGCGAGCAGATGGTTGAATTGGAGCTTAGTGACATGAATCAAATACATGATGTAGACCCCGGACGGATCGATAATCTGGGCATGGTACCCATGGTGATCGAGCAGTCGTCCCGGGGTGAAAGGGCGTACGACATCTATTCGCGTCTGCTCAAGGATCGCATCATCTTTCTGGTCGGACCGGTAGAAGATCACGTGGCTAACCTGGTCGTAGCCCAGCTGCTGTTCCTGGAATCAGAAAATCCCGATAAAGACATCAGCCTGTACATCAATTCGCCGGGTGGCTCGGTCACCGCGGGGATGTCGGTTTATGACACCATGCAGTTTGTGCGCTGTGACGTGAGCACCATGTGTATTGGCCAGGCGGCCAGCATGGGCGCATTTCTGCTGGCGGCCGGGCAGTCAGGCAAACGCTACGCGCTGCCGAACTCACGCATGATGATCCATCAGCCTGCCATTGGTGGTGCGCGTGGCACCGCCGCAGACATTGAGATTCAAGCAAAAGAAATTCTGCTGATGCGCGAACGGCTCAATGCCATTCTGGCGCAGCACACGGGCCAGAGCGTAGAGCGCATCGGCGCTGACAGCGACCGGGACTTCTGGATGAGTCCTGACGACGCGCAGCGATATGGCCTGGTAGACACGGTTCAGCGACCGCGGACGACCCTGGCGAAGGTCGTCGGAGAGTAGTTGGAGCCCCTTCACGATGCCGCCGGTTCAGGTTCACCGGCGGATAATTCACTCATTCCTGCGGCGGATCACAAACGCAACCAACCGACAACCCAAAGGTATTCTCCTCACATTTGGGGGCTTGAAATATCAGGGTATTGCACGCAAGGTAGCGTCAGCGGGAAATAGACCGAGGTAAGATATGGCTAGTGGCAGTAAAGGAGACGATTCAGGCAAGCTTTTGTATTGCTCCTTTTGCGGTAAAAGCCAGCACGAAGTACGCAAATTAATTGCCGGTCCTTCCGTATTTATCTGCGATGAGTGTGTGGAGCTGTGCAACGACATCATTCGTGAAGAGGTCACGGAAACCGCTAAAAACGCTGAAAGCGACCGTCTGCCCGTGCCACAGGAAATCAATGCGATCCTGAATGAGTATGTGATCGGTCAGGAGCATGCCAAGAAAGTGCTTTCTGTGGCGGTCTACAACCACTACAAGCGACTGAATTACACTGGTAAAAAAGACGATGTTGAGCTGTCCAAATCCAACATTCTGCTGATTGGTCCCACCGGTAGCGGTAAGACTCTGCTGGCCGAGACTCTCGCCAGAATGCTTGATGTGCCTTTTACCATTGCCGATGCGACCACGCTCACAGAAGCCGGTTACGTGGGTGAGGACGTTGAGAACATCATTCAGAAACTGTTGCAGAAGTGCGACTACGATGTAGAACGGGCTCAGGTCGGGATCGTCTACATCGATGAAATCGATAAGATCAGCCGCAAATCAGACAATCCTTCCATCCCCCGGGACGTATCCGGCGAAGGCGTGCAGCAGGCGTTGCTCAAGCTGATTGAAGGCACCATTGCTTCGGTCCCGCCGCAAGGTGGGCGCAAGCATCCCCAGCAGGAGTTCCTGCAGGTTGATACCTCCAAGATCCTGTTCATCTGCGGTGGCGCTTTTAGCGGTCTCGACAAAGTCATCATCGAAAGATCAGACAAGTCGGGGATTGGTTTTGGTGCTGTCGTCAAAGGCGACAAGGATCGTGCCAACATCGGTGAAACACTGCGCCAGGTAGCGCCTGAGGATCTGATCCGCTATGGCCTGATCCCGGAATTTGTCGGTCGTCTGCCGGTGGTGGCAACCCTCGAAGAACTGGACGTCGAAGCACTGGTTAAAATTCTCACCGAACCGAAGAATTCGCTGACCCGTCAATACGCAAAACTGTTCGACATGGAAGGCGTTGAGATCGATTTTCGCGAAGATGCCCTTCGTGCGGTTGCCCAGAAAGCCATGGAGCGTAAGACCGGCGCAAGAGGCTTGCGCTCGATTCTTGAAGCCGTTCTACTCGACACAATGTACGACCTGCCCTCGACGAGTTCGGTCGCCAAAGTGGTCATCGATGAAAGCGTCATCAACGGCGAGAGTGAGCCGATGCTGATGTATGAAAACGTCGACAAAGCAAAGGCCGTTCAGGAAGAGTAAAACACCCTCACCAGGTGAGTTGTCTATCGATACGCCGGCAGTGACCGGCGAAGGTAAATTAGTGCCCAATCCCCGAAGTCTTTCGCAAATTCCCGTATTGCCGTTGCGTGACATGGTCGTCTACCCGCACGGTGTCCACCCTCTGTTTGTCGGTACCCCATCCTCGATCGAAGCGCTTGATTCAGCCATGTCCGGCGACAAGCAGATCCTCCTTCTGGCCAAACGGGATGCCGAAGTAGACACCCCCGGTCGCGCTGACCTGTTCGAGGTGGGGACGATTGCCACGGTTCTACAGCTGCTGAAACTGCCGGACGGTACCGTCAAGGCGCTTGTGGAAGGTGGCTCCCGCGCCCGGTTGACCGGCTTCGAACCACAGGGATCGTATTTTGTTGCAGACGTGGATCTGATCCCGGAACCGGTGATCGAAGGCCATGAAGGCGAAGCACTGGCCCGCACGCTGCTCAGTCAGTTCGAACAATTTGTTCAACAGAGTAAAAAAGTCCCGCAGGAAATCATCGCGTCGTTGTCGAGCATTGATGATCCCGCGCGCCTGACCGACACCATTGCGGCACAGATGTCGCGGAACATCGCTAACAAGCAGACGGTTCTGGAAACTTCAGACCTGAAAGAACGGATGGACTTGATCCTTGCGGTGATCGATGACGAGATCGAGGTATACCAGATGGAAAAGGGTATCCGCGGTCGCGTCAAAAAGCAGATGGAAAAAAGCCAGCGCGAGTACTACCTGAATGAACAGATGAAGGCCATCCAGAAAGAACTTGGCGACCTTGAAGAGACGCCTAATGAGATTGACGCTCTGCGCGATCAGATCGAAAAAAATGGTCTGTCAAAGCGCGCAGCGAGTTAAACAAGCTGAAACTCATGTCACCGATGTCGGCTGAAGCCACCGTAGTGCGCAGTTACCTCGACTGCATCGTCAACATCCCCTGGCAGAAACGCTCACGTGTCCGCAAAGATCTGTCGGTCGCGCAGTCGATTCTCGACGAAGACCACTATGGTCTGGACGAAGTCAAAGACCGGATCATCGAATATCTGGCGGTTCAAAACCGGGTAGGCAAGGTGAAAGGGCCGGTCCTGTGCCTGGTGGGTCCGCCTGGTGTGGGCAAGACATCGCTGGGGGAAAGTATCGCCCGGGCGACGAATCGCAAGTTTGTCAGAATGGCCCTCGGCGGGATCCGTGACGAAGCGGAGATACGTGGCCATCGGCGCACCTACATCGGCTCTATGCCAGGTAAAATCCTGCAGAAAATTTCCAAAGCGAATGTCAAAAACCCGCTGTTTTTACTCGATGAAATCGACAAGATGGGGATGGATGTCCGGGGTGATCCTGCCAGCGCACTGCTCGAGGTTTTAGACCCGGAACAGAACAACACCTTCAACGATCACTATCTTGAAGTCGACTACGACCTGTCGGATGTGTTTTTTATCTGCACGTCTAACTCCATGAATATTCCTGCGGCGCTACTTGACCGCATGGAAGTCATCCGGCTGCCTGGCTATACGGAGCATAAAAAACTCAACATCGCGACCCGCTATCTGGTCCCGAAACAGATCCGGTTGAACGGGCTGAAAGCGGGCGAAGTGGAAGTGACCGAGGAGGCGATTCTTCACCTTATTCGTTACTACACCCGCGAAGCGGGCGTTCGTGGTCTGGAACGGGAAATTGCCAAATTCTCGCGCAAGGTCGTCAAAGCCAAGTCCCTGACCAAAGACAAGAAACCGGTCGTAGTCACGGCAGAGATAATCGAAGAATACAACGGTGTCAGAAAGCACAGCTATGGGCTTGCCGAACGAACCAACCAGGTTGGTCGCGTCACCGGTCTGGCCTGGACTCAGTCGGG
>JAQBYL010000333.1 GCA_027622495.1 Pseudomonadota bacterium | reverse complement strand
AAAACAATCCAGGGCGGTTGCTCAGCGTGATCTGGATGAGCAGACAAACCGCTACGCGCTGCAGGATGTGCGTGGCTCTGTTCGAGGCGCGATCACTGCATCGATGACAGACTACAACCGTGCCAGACAACAACTTTCGCTGTTCGAAACCGGAATCGTGCCGCAGGCAGAGCAAACAGTGAAATCGATGCTCGCTGGTTATCAGGTGAGCGAAGTTGACTTCCTCAACCTCATACGCAGCCAGATGACCTTGTTCAACTATGAGCTGCAGTACTGGAAGGCCCTGATCGAGGCCAAGCAGGCTCTGGCTCAACTGGACGCCGCCGTCGGCGAGGGGACAATCTATGAATAAAGCCACAGTGTTGATCGCCCTTGCCATGTTAGTGGTCGGCTTAGGGCTGGGTTTTGTCCTGTTTCACCAGCCTCCATCAAGTGACGCACCAGATGCTGCATTTAACAGACAATCAGAACCGTTGTTCTACCGAAATCCGATGAATCCGGATGTGACCTCTCCCGTTCCAGCCAAAGACAGCATGGGGATGGACTACATTCCGGTGTATGCGAATGGAACAAAGTCTGATGTTGCCGGAACTGTCGAGATTAACCCGGTTGTCGTTCAGAACATCGGTGTCCGAACGGCGATTACACAAAGAAAAGCACTGAGCCGTACTATCAAGACGGTTGGCCGTGTTGAGTTCAATGAGGAACGAATGGCGCGGCTTCACCCGAAGGTTGAAGGCTGGATCGAAGATATCCGGGTCGATAAAACCGGGCAGCGCGTCGAGCCGGACGATATTCTTCTAAGCCTGTACTCGCCAAAGCTCGTATCTGCCCAGCAGGAATACCTGCTCGCCCTCAACAATCAGACTGCTCTCGAAAACAGTCCGTTTGAACAGATCAGCAGAGGCGCGAAAGAGCTCACTGAAAGTGCACGCGAGCGATTGGAACTTCTCGATGTCCCCGACCATCAGGTTCACGAGCTCGAACAGACGCGCACAGCTAAAAAATTCATCCACATCCATGCACCCTGGGCCGGGACTGTCATTCGCATCGGCGCACGGGCAGGTCAGTTCGTTACCCCAGGTACCGAGCTCTACATGATGGTTAACCTCGAACAGGTGTGGGTTTATGCAGACGTTTACGAGTATGAACTGCCGTGGGTCAACCTGGGTGATGACGTCAAAATGACGCTTGCGTCGGTTCCCGGAAAAACATTTCACGGAACACTGAGTTACATCTATCCCTATGCGGAAGCGAAGACTCGCACAACCAAGGTCCGCATGGTGTTCGACAACGCGGATCGCCTGCTTCGCCCTGACATGTTTGCAGACATCGAGATATCCACGGACACGCAGCAGGACGCCATCGTCATACCTGCTGAAGCGGTTGTCCGGTCGGGCAGTCGCACCCAGGTGTTCGTTGTTCGCGCGCCGGGTAAATTCGAGCCGCGCGACATCAGGACCGGCATTGAGTCCAACGGGCTTGTGACGGTCCTCGAGGGCATCTCGGTTGGCGAAGAAGTAGTCACATCCTCTCAGTTTCTCATTGATTCGGAATCCAAGCTTCAGGAAGCCACAGCCAAAATGATGGAACAGCCGGAGCATCAGCATGATTGACGCGGTCATCCGTGCATCTCTTCGCGATCGTTTCATGGTCTTGCTTGCCGCAGGCATCATCGCGGTGATCGGCGCATTCGCTTACAAAAACGCGCCGTTAGATGCGATACCCGACCTGTCTGATGTCCAGGTGATCATCTTCACACCATACCCGGGGCAATCACCCCAGGTGGTTGAAGATCAGGTTACCTATCCACTGACCACTTCTATGCTGGCCGTGCCCAAAACCAAGGTTGTTCGCGGCTACTCGTTTTTTGGTTTCTCTTTCGTCTACATCATTTTCGAAGACGGCACCGATATGTATTGGGCGCGGTCGCGCGTTTTGGAATCAATCAACTATGTCAGCGGCCGTCTGCCCGTCGGCATTACACCAACCCTCGGACCCGACGCCACCGGTGTAGGGTGGATCTATGAATACGCATTGGTCGATACGACGGGGAAACATGACCTCGCCGAACTCCGCTCGTTGCAGGACTGGTATCTGCGCTATCCACTGCAGACCGTGAATGGCGTTGCCGAGGTTGCGTCGGTCGGCGGCTACGTAAAGCAGTATCAGATCGTGGTCGACCCGAATGCACTTCTTCGGTTCAACATACCGCTCAGTAAGGTAAGTATGGCGATCAAGATGTCCAACAGGGACGTCGGTGGTCGCCTGGTGGAAATGGCAGAAACCGAATACATGGTCCGCGGTCTGGGCTACCTGCAATCGATCGATGACATCAACACAATTCCTGTCGGGGTAGATGAGAACGGCACACCCATCCGCTTACGCGACATTGCCCACGTCCAGATCGGCCCTGAACTCCGGCGTGGGTTGGTAGACCTCAACGGCAAAGGTGAGGTCGCCGGTGGCGTCGTCATCATGCGTTATGGTGAGAATGCGTTGCGCACAATCCAGGCCGTGCGGGCGAAACTTGAGGAACTGAAAGCTGGTCTACCCGATGGTGTAGACATCGTGCCGGTGTACGACCGGGGTGACCTGATCGAGCGCGCAGTTTCGAGCCTCAATACATCGTTGCTCCAGGAGTTGATCATCGTGAGTTTCGTCGTGATCATCTTTCTGCTGCACGCACGCTCCGCGTTCGTCGCCATCATCACACTACCTCTCGGCATTCTGATCGCTTTTATCGTGATGAATATTCAGGGGCTGAACGCTAACATCATGTCTCTTGGCGGGATCGCGATCACCATCGGGACAATGGTCGATGGTGCAATCGTGATGGTAGAAAATGCGCACAGCCGACTGGCGCTTGCCCGCGAAGCCACAGGTCGAGACCCCACGGCCCAGGAAAGATGGGTCCTGATCGGCGAATCCAGTCGCGAGGTGGGTCCGGCCCTGTTTTTCTCCCTCCTCGTCATCACGGTGTCGTTTCTACCGATCTTTACCATGCAGGCTCAAGAGGGCCGGCTTTTCAGCCCACTCGCCTTTACCGCGACCTATGCCATGGGGGCTTCCGCCATTCTCGCGATCACGCTGGTACCGGTGATGATGGGCTATTTCCTTCGCGGCAAGATTATTGCCGAGAAGAAGAACCCTGTTAACCGAGTTCTACACGCAGCCCACGGTCCAACACTCGCACTTGCGATGCGCTGGCGATGGCTGACGTTGTTTGCTGCGGCGCTGCTTCTGGGTGCGACCTACTACCCTTATTCCAAGCTCGGGAGCGAATTCATGCCCCCGTTGGACGAAGGCGACATTCTCTATATGCCAACTACTTTCCCGGGGATATCCATCACCAAAGCTAAGGAACTCCTGCAGCAGACCGACAGGATTCTCGCCACATTCCCTGAAGTACACCATGTCTTCGGCAAGATCGGACGGGCCGAAACGGCAACCGACCCGGCACCGCTTGCCATGATCGAAACAACGATCCGGCTGAAACCAAAACACGAATGGCCCAATCCGGATAAGACTACCAAAGAGCTGATGGACGAAATGGACAGGTCGATTCAGTTTCCTGGTCTGGCGAATGCCTGGACGATGCCGATCAAGACCCGCATCGACATGCTCTCGACAGGTATCAAAACTCCAGTCGGCATCAAAGTCTCAGGCCCCGACCTGTCGGTGCTGCAAAGTGTTTCACAAAGTATCGAACAGGCCATGAAGACGCTGCCGGAAACCACGTCAGCCTTTGGCGATCGAGCTGTAGGCGGCTACTATCTGGACTTTAAAATCCACCGCGAAAATGCGGCGCGATACGGCCTTACCGTGGGCGCGGTTCAGGACACCATTCAAAGCGCAATCGGCGGGATGAACGTCACCGAAACCGTTGAAGGGCTGGAACGATACCCGGTAAACGTACGCTACCCGAGAGAGCTTCGTGACAATCTGGAGTCCTTACGCCGTGTATTGATACCCACACCCACCGGGGCACAAATACCCCTGGCCATGGTAGCTGACATCGAGTTTCAGCGCGGACCGCCCGTCATTAAGAGCGAAAATGCGCGGCCTAACGCCTGGATTTACATTGACATCGCTACCTCGGACATCGGTGGTTTTGTTGCCCGCGCAAAACAGGTCCTGGCCGAGCAGGTCATCATTCCCCCCGGCTACACCATCACGTGGTCCGGTCAGTTTGAACACATGGAGCGCGCTGCTGCCCGCCTGAGCATCGTTGCACCGGCGACACTGTTGATCATCTTTCTTCTTCTGTACCTGAACTTCCGAAACATTACCGAACCACTCGTGGTGATGCTTTCGATTCCATTTGGGCTGGTTGGCGGCATCTGGCTCATATATCTCAACGACTACAACATGTCCGTGGCAGTCGCTGTCGGTTTCATCGCGCTTGCCGGAATGGCCGCCGAGATTGGTGTTCTGGTGTTGAGTTTTATCGACACCGAAGTGGCCAAGCGTCGCGAGGGAGCGTCGGCCGGGTTGTCACTTGAAGAGATCAAGGACGCTGTCGTTTCTGCAACCTCAAAACGGGTTCGGCCGGTTGCGATGACTTCGATCTCGACGATGGCCGGGCTCATACCAATCATGCTGAGTAGTGCAACGGGCTCTGACGTCACTCATCGTATTGCCGCGCCCATGCTGGGGGGCATGGCGACGGTGATGATTCTCAATCTTCTCGTTCTGCCGATTATCTACAGCTTCGTTCTGCAGCTGCAGGAACGTGGAGTTCACGTGAAATGACTGTTCGGGCCAGAACAGTGCGCTATCTGGTCTTTTCCGCAGGTGGCGCTTTGCGATGGGCCTTCACGTTCTGAACATAGCGAACGACTTCACTGTAGGCGCGAATGACTTCCAGGATTGTCGTGGTTGACTGGGGATTGCGTTTCAGACCTTTTTCAGTCCGCGACCACTGGCCAACGCGACTCGGTCTCGCAAGGTCATGCTGGATCCGGATCCGGAGGCAGGTCTTTTCTGGCAGCGTCACGGTATACCTTGACTCTGAACAGACCACAGCTT
>JAQBYL010000332.1 GCA_027622495.1 Pseudomonadota bacterium | reverse complement strand
AGAAAAGATCCACCACCCGCACACCGTTCAGATCACCACAACTCGCAACTGCGTCAGCAACGAGTTGACAATTCATGTGGGGATTCACCTGGGTAAATTCGGTTGGATGAAACTGCAGATTCAGACCGAAGCCGTTGATGCTGTAAGAAAGCAGATCGTCTTCGGTCAGCGGAAATAACTTCTGCAGGCTGTCATAGCCGCCCGCCTGCAGGTAAACGCTGATACCCTGGGACCGTGCAAGTTGGCGCAGAACTTCTTCGTCATCGCGCGAAAGTGCGGCCAGGTGCCGTATGATGATTGCTACGGCCTGCTCACCAGCCGCAACCTCGACCTGCGGTATGTGCTGTGCAACGCTCAGATCACTGAGCCTGGCCTTGAGGTGAGGGATCAGTGCCGACAGGCGCGGTGCCAGGTTAAGACAAGCGTCCATGCGCCCTACTCTGCTCGACAGGGTCTCAGCAAAGCCAACCAGCATTTCCCCTTGCAGATATCGAACACTCAAGCGTGCTTTGTGACGATAACCAAATCTTGGCCCTGCCACCGGTTGCATCAGACGATCGGGGGTGATGCCGCAGGTTTCGAGCTCACGAAGCAGGCCTTCGGTTTTGAATGCGAGCTGATCCGCATAATTCAGATGTTGCAGCGAACAACCACCGCACCTGGGAAAGTATTCACATGGTGCGTGCCGGCGCAGTTCATTCGGGTTCTGCCAGACATGGCACTCGCCCAGCAGTTCGGTTCTGCGTCGCTTCAGTATGCGCGCGGTTGCCTGCTCGCCCGGCAGGGCATTTTTCAGACGGATCGACCGGTTTTCAACCTGACCTACACCATAGCCCTGCTCATCAAGGCGGTCGATTGGCACAATCAGGCCTTCAGGAAATCGTCGGCGTGCCATGTTCAGTCGATCTGACCGCTCGCAGTGTGCAACATCTGGCGGCTGATCAGGGGTGCATCCCCCAGATGAGCTTTAATCGCAAGACGAAAAACGCTCAGGGCAGCGCGTCTGGTTGCGGCCCTTGTGTACTGATTGGCGCCAATATCGAGCAGGGTGTTGCCTGGCACAGCCTCCTCGTGATTTTCTGTTTCAACGACCATGAAGCCAACATCCGGCACGAACCGGTAGATCAAATCGGGTTTCAGAGGCAATCCTTGTGCATCGCGATCAAAGTCCAGACCATATCCCAGCTCCTCAAGCAGAACGCGTTCGAAGACACGCAGACCGGGCACTATGTCGTGATCGGCCAGCAGTTGGTCAAGCGTCCACTGGGTAACGTCAAACAACCTGGGCATGGGCTCACGCTCACGTGTCAGACGTGTAATCAGTTCACAGACGTAAAATGCTGCTGCAACCGAATCGCCGCGAAGCCAGCGTGTAGCGAGAGCCTCAAAGGAAGTCAGCGTGACCAGGCCACTGCGCCCACTGAAGCCGACAGACAGATGAAAGAACGGATGAAAGCAGTGCCCTCGTGTTCCTTTTCTTACGCCATTGGCAACACCGGCAATCCGACCGTAATCAGCGGTGAGCAGATTCACCAGCAGACTGGTCTCACGATACGGTCGCGTGTGCAGCACGATTGCCGACACACCTGACGCTCTAGTCATAACCCATCTGCTGCAGATCTTTAACCGAATTTGTCCATCCAGGCTTGACCTTAACCCACAGGCGTAACATGACCTTCCGTTCAATCAGGGCTTCGATGTCCTTTCGCGCATCGATGCCGATGCTCTTGAGTTTTTCGCCGGCTTTGCCGATCACGATGCTCTTCTGCCCGGTTCGTTCAACCACGATGTTAGCCGCAATATCAACGCGTCCATCTTCTTCAACATAGTGCTCTATGACCACACCGCAGCGATGGGGCAACTCATCACCCAGTCTGCGCATGATTTTTTCACGGATGATTTCTGCAACCAGAAACCGTTCGGTCTGATCAGTAACCTGATCTGCCGGAAACAGGTGCGGCCGCTCAGGCAGCCTTTTGTACACAAGATCGCGTAAAACCGGCAGGCCTTCTTCCTGCAGAGCTGACAACGGGATGATTTCTTCGAATATCTGCATCTCTGACAGGCGTTGTATCAATGGCAGCAACTCACGCTTGTTCTTCAGCAGGTCGATCTTGTTGATCGCCGCAAACACCGGCGTTGCTGTGGGTAAATGTTTGACCACAAGGTCCTCGTCTTCACCCCAGTTATCACGGTCCAGCAGCATGACGATGAGATCAACATCCTTAAGCACCGACATGGCCTGTCGCACCATGTAGCGGTTTATGTGGCGATGCTGATTGTCATGGATACCCGGGGTATCTACATAGATCGCCTGATGATCGTCTTGCGTGTCAACGCCAAGTAGATTGTGACGGGTGGTTTGCGGTTTACGCGAGGTGATGCTGAGCTTCTGCTGCAGAATATGATTCAGCAGCGTCGATTTTCCCACGTTCGGAGCACCGATCAGAGCCACATATCCACATCTTTGAATCAAGGTTTGCGCCAAGGTCAGTCCCGTTTCTGTATCTGTTTCAGCATCTTCGCAGCTGCCAGCTTTTCAGCAGATCGACGATTTGGAGCTTCTGCCTGCACATCGAGATCGAGCGCCTCCACATCACACCGGATCAGGTAGCTTCGATCGTGATCATCACCGCTGACTTCGACAATACTGTACACAGGAAGCGCCAGTTTCCTCGCCTGCAGGTATTCCTGTAAACGGGTTTTTGAGTCTTTGAGGTCGAATTCTTCGGCCTGCGTGAGCACATCCGGAGCCCGCTCGTCATAAAGATCGAGGATCACCCGCGTGCACGCCCCGATACCCTGATCCTCATGGATGGCACCGATGATCGCCTCGAAGGCATCGGCCAGTATCGATTCACGCTGATGTCCACCGCTCTTTTTTTCACCGGTGCCCAGATTGAGAACAGACCCCAGATCCAGATCGCGGGCAATGGATGCGAGTGTCGAGCCCCGCACCAGGCGCGCTCTGGCGAGAGTCATGTCACCTTCGGCAAACTGTCGTTCACTGGTAAACAGATACGCGGCGATTACGTAACCGAGTACTGCATCACCCAGAAACTCAAGGCGTTCGTTGTTGCGATCACCCACACTCCGGTGGGTGAGTGCTGCGTCGAGCAGGTCGACATTCTCGAACTGATATCCGAGCTTCGCCTGCAGATCAGTAAGCTTGCGTTTGCGCAGATGCCTACTTGTACTGGAAGGTTTCATCGAATTTCAGAACGATATCGATGTTGTAGAACAGTGAATCCCGGATTTCGTACTGGACTCTCAGCCGGGTGCTTTCCTTGTCGCGATCGAGCTTGATGATATTGCGCACATTCAGATCACGTATATTGTTGATCTTAAGTCGCTTCTCGATGACATCGCGTATTTCCGGCAGCCGCATGGTGTGCACCTGATCTGCTGGCAGAGATTCCATGACGCCGGTAATTGTACTGAAATCAATATAGTGACTGCCAAAACGCATTACGCCGATCAATAACATCGCTACAATCACGAAGATGATGAGCAGCGGCACGATCGACATACCGGATTTTTTGCTGAACATTTACGATCTCCTTTGCGAAACGCTGAAGGCTTGCGTACCTTACTCGTCAAACCATTGGTTACGTTCAAACGTCGGCAGCTTCAGGCCTGGGTCTTTGTGTACCCATATCGCGACCGCTTTACCGACAATATTACTTTCTGACGCGAACCCCCAGCGTCTGCTGTCGTCACTCTTATCTCGATTGTCGCCCATCATGAAGTAGCTGCCTTGAGGCACCTGCCACTCTCCGTTCGATACCTTGGTGGGATAACGATAGGTTGCGTGTGGCCGACCATCGAGTATTTCCCGGTATTCTTTTACCGCAATTGTCCGGGTGCCGATGACTTCAGGAAACTCCTGCACAAACTCGTATTCCTGACGCACGTCGTTTACGTACAGGACTTTGTTTTCATAGCGAATGGTATCTCCCGGAAGCCCAATCACCCGTTTGATGAAATAACGATCATCATGCGGGGGAACAAACACCATCACATCGCCCCGTTTGGGATCATCCACAGCAAGGATCTTGGTCCCGAGAACCGGCAGTCGCAAACCGTAGGCATACTTGTTGACAAGTATGAAGTCGCCGACCTCAAGGGTGGGAACCATGGATTCCGACGGAATCTGATAAGGCTCAGCCAGAAAGCTGCGCAAAACCAGAACCAGGAGCAGTACCGGAAAGAACGAGCGTGCGTACTCGACGATCAGCGGCTCGGTGGCCTCATCGGTCTCTGGTTTGATTTGCCGACGCGGTTTAAGCACAACCGCGTCGAACAGCCAGATCGCACCGCTGATCAGCACTGCCCAGGTTAGAACGAGTGGAAAATCTATATCCATAAATTCAGTAGAAACTCAGTTTGGCTCATAAGCGTGTGGATGGCTGACAATCAACGCTCTACCTTCAGGACCGCAAGAAAGGCTTCCTGGGGAATTTCAACCTTGCCGAGCTGTTTCATCCTCTTCTTGCCGGCTTTCTGCTTTTCCAGCAGCTTCTTCTTACGCGTAATGTCTCCACCGTAGCACTTTGCGGTCACATTTTTCCTTAACGCCTTCACAGTTTGTCTGGCGACAACCTGAGCACCAATGGCCGCCTGAATGGCAACATCGAACATCTGCCGCGGTATTACCTCTTTCATCTTACGTGTCAGCGACTGGCCGCGCTGCATTACATGGTCCCGATGAACAATCATCGCCAGGGCATCGACCCGATCCCCATTGATCAGAACATCCAGTCTGACCAGGTTCGCCTCTTCAAAACGCAGGAAACTGTAGTCGAGCGAGGCAAAGCCACGACTAACCGACTTCAGGCGATCAAAGAAGTCCATCACAACTTCGTTGAGAGGCAGTTCCCACTTGAGGGCCACCTGACCGGAAGAAAAATGCATGCTTTTCTGCACCCCCCGGCGTTCCACACACAGTGTGATCACGTTCCCAACGTAATCCTGCGGGACCAGGATGTTTACTTCGGCAATCGGTTCACGCCTTGATGCAAAGTTGGTTGGCAG
>JAQBYL010000331.1 GCA_027622495.1 Pseudomonadota bacterium | reverse complement strand
GGAGCTTAGATCGATCGGTGAAAAGCTGAATGCCTGGCAGCTGAAGCCAGCTTCAACCGAAGGCTATCGCACCGCCGAAGTAACGCTGGGAGGCATCGACACCGGCAGCATCAGCTCCAAAACCATGCAGGCGGTCAATCAGGGTGGTCTGTACTTTATTGGCGAAGTACTGGACGTTACCGGTCATCTGGGCGGTTACAATTTTCAATGGGCCTGGTCTTCGGGGTATTGCGCCGGGCTCGATGTATAGCAAACGACTCTCCAGCCAGCCTGCGCCACCCCTAACCCGCGGACGCTTTCGACATATCCGCCACACAAATAACGACCTTACCCTGGTGCGCGGCTGCCTCGAAATGTCGCAGCGCATCAGGCACATCCTTCAGAGCAAACCGGCTGTCGATCACTGGCGCTATAACGCCCGCCTCAATCAACTGCGTGAAATACTCCAGACCTTTGTTTGGCTTCAGGGCAAGCATGCGAATGTTTCTATTTTTTCTGGCTTTGATCCACCTGCTTAAAATCACACATTGAAATACGCGTGGCATGGAACCCCCCACCGTGACATAGGTGCCATCAGGCGCCAGAACACGAACATAGTCAAAGGGTGATCGGGTGGTTTTGGTATCGAGAATCAGATCGTAGAGCTTTTCAGACCGCGTGAAATCTTCGACGGTGTAGTCGATGACATGCTCAAAGCCAATCGAACGCATGTAGGACTGCTTTGCCGTGTTGTCTACGCCTGTCGCTGCGACCCCTTTCGCCTTTGCCAGTTGAACAGCGAGTGTGCCAACCCCGCCGCCCGCACCATTGATCAGCAGAGTCTGACCAGGGGCCATGGCAGCGATGTCGATCAGACTTTGCATTGCCAGCATGGCGGCATGGGGAATCGCTGCAGCCTGTTCGAAACTCAAGTTGGCTGGCATGGGTACCACAGCATCTTCGTGTGTGGCCACGAACTCTGCGAAGGCGCCAAAGCCGCGCTCGCTCAGATCACCATAAACGCTTTGACCCAGCTGGTGTCGCGTAACATCCTTGCCAACTGCTTCGACCACTCCGGCGACCTCGCACCCCATGATCCTGACTTTGGGTCGGCGGAGACCCAGGTACAGCCGCATGAACAGCGGTTTTCCCCGGAGGATGCCCAGATCAAAATCGTTTACCGCAGAGGCAACAACACGGATCAGAACCTGGTCAGGCTTAAGTGTAGGAATCTCAACCTGCTGCAGGTTCAGATCCGCCGGGCTTCCGTACTTCCTCTGGACGATGGCCTGCATGAGCATTGCGGACAAACTAACTCAAACTAACCGGAAGCCGTGCTGGCCGACACCTTGACACCACGCCGTTCAAGTCGCGCTCGAATGCTGACCTGTCGGGCTTCAGTGAGCGGATAATTCCAGATGAACGGCAACGCGACGAATTTGATCAGTGCCGGTATTATCGAGTAGGTCAGTGTCAGCACCAGCAAAGACAACTTTGAATTCCCTTCTGACGTGCGCGCCAGATTCGGATCTGCGGTCGCGTCAAACCCGAATACGCCAACGATCACCAGCGCAAGCGCACCCCCTGCGGCAACACCGCCTTTGAGCAGCATTCCCCAGACAGAAAAGTACAGACCAGCGCGCTGTTCACCGGTACGAGCTGAATCTATGTCTACAACGTCTGCCGCCATCGCTGCCGGTAGAGCGAGCATGGCCCCTTCAGTACAGCCCTTCATGACCATGATGAACAGAAAAAGACTGAACATCCCTTCTGGAACAAACGGTATGAACGCCGCCCAGATGCTGTACCAGATAACCACAATGATAAACGCCCGGTGCTTGCCGATGCGCCTGGCCAGCGCCATCCAGCCAAACAGACCGAGCACCGAAGCGGAGTAGTAAACAAGCAGATATACCGAGTACCACTCACCGGCATTGATGACATGCTTGACGAAGAAGAACGACAGGCCGCCCGTCATGGCTCCACCCAGAGCCGAGATGGTGTAACAGACGATCAGACGCATGAAGGGCCCATTCCTGCGAACTACCCTAATGCTGGCAGCAAGCGTGGGTTTGCGCCTGGGGATCACCACCTGATCCGGCTCAGCAACAAAAACCGTGCAGATGAAGACCGTCACCGGGATTGCAACAAGGATGAATATGGTTAACCACTCGAGGATCGTCTGTAGATTACCGGCCCGCAGCGACATGACTGCACCGAGTTCTGACGACACGTCGCTGAGCAAACCGGACAGCGTATTGCCTTGCATACCCAGATAAATAACGGTCCCGGCAACCAGTGGGAGAGCGGTTGCGATCACTACCCCGATATAGTGAAACTGTTCGCGCCGACCAGTCACCTTGGTCCGCTCGTGATACTCCGATGACAGTTCCGCACCCCAGGCGAAATACGGGAGCTGCATGAGCGTGAACGCCAGATAGATGGCCACCACCCAGAAACCGAAATAAAAGGTGGTCGGTGATTCAGGCGGAAGAAACAGCATATATACCGAGAGCATCAGGAGCGGTGTTCCCACAAGGATCCAGGGTCTTCGACGACCAATCGGCGTGCGCCACCGATCCGACAGATAACCGATCAGCGGGTCAGTCACCACGTCCGACAGGCGGGCAAAAAAGATGATGGCCGCCATGGTGATCAGACTGATGCCGAGTTCCGCATAGTGAGGCTGCACGTACACACCCACCGGCAACAGAGCCACCGACAACGGCAGATAGAGCACCGAATAGCAGATGACGCGCCATTCAGGCAGGCTCGATGAAGCGTTAACCATGTTTTCTCTCCCCGTGTGAGCCTAACACTTAATAAGGAGATACGAAGCCTGAGGAGGGCTCGCTATTGCCCACCTGATGTCTGCATGGCTTCCGCTTCGAGTAACCTGGCCCCCCGCAGGATATTCCCCATGGCGTAGTTGCCCTCGTGGCAGGCATATTCATAAACCTGCTCTTCGCTCGACTGCCATACGTATTCACCGCTCCAGGAAGCAGCCCACGCGGTGGGGTCATCCACGGTGAAGTTGTAGATCACGTTGCCGTCAGGCAAGGGCGTGAAACGTTCAATGACATGCAGATTTTCATCCCCGCCATTCAGCCCGGTCTGCGAACGGAAGTTGATCGTGTCTACCACCAGGGTGTCCCCTTCCCACCAGCCAATGGAGTCGCCGAGCCATTTACGATTCTGCTGCGTGACATGTTCTGAATTCAGACGAACGATCCGGGCGTCATGCACCATTTCAGCCAGGATGACCACGTGGGTTTCGGTCTGCACAATCTTGGTGAAATTGTTGTACAGGCTCGGGATCATCGGCGGACCACCGCTGAAACCGAGCAGGCAGCGTTCCGCCAGGGCGAGGCTCTCCGGACCATCAAACGGACCGGGTCCGTCATGATTCAACCAGGAGGCAGTACCGTCGTTCTGATAAGAAAAGGAGCTGAAATTGTCTGCCATCTTCATCATCGCGCTGGGCAACATCTTCGGTTGGCGCCCGTTCGGTGGGTCATAGATGATCGATGTGCGGATCTTGCCATCAATCTCAAACACATCACTGCCCGGGTCGACCCAGAACCCGTTGTAGCCCCCCACACCGCCAGCACCGAGCGCTTGATTGCCATCGCCACCGAGCACCGGTGCATCTCGTTCAGGATCGCTTTCCCGATTACTCTGTGCGAGCAGACCCGTCATCATTGCGGTCACTGACTTTGCCTCTTCGCGCGTCATGAACTGTTTGTCACCAAACTGAGCCGGTCGATTGAGGGGGGTAAGTGTTCCGGCATCGTAATAACCAGTCAGGTCGGGTTTGCCGGAGGTGGTGCGCTTGATGGCGTTTTCTGTTTCTGCCGCAACCGCAGGGCCACTTGCGGCAAACGTGATGAGAAGGATGAAACTGAACAACAATCGGATCATGGTGAACGGTCTGCTATCTGGTAAACACCCCGGCAGTATACTCCATGCAGATCTCAACAAACCGGGCTTAAGGTCAGCCGGAAACGCGCCCTGAAAGAGACCGGGCCATCCACGAATATCCGACAAAATGATATGGTGTCCGCATTTCCGCAGGACAATCTCCAGGAGACGAATATGTTGAAACTCCACTTTGCGCCCAATTCCAGAGCCGGTCGGATTGTCTGGTTACTCGAGGAATTGAAACTCCCCTACGAGATCAACAAAATGGCCTTTCACCCGAAGGATCTGAAGTCGGATGAACACCGTGCCCGTCATCCGCTCGGTCGCGTGCCGGTGCTTGAAGATGGTAACGTGAGCCTCTACGAATCCGGTGCAATTGTTGAGTACATTGTCGAACGGCACAAAAATGGCGGCCTCAAACCCGCAGTCGAATCTGCCGAATATCCCGGCTACCTGCAGTGGTTTCACTATTGCGAAGGCATGGTGATGCCGCCGGTAAATACCATCGTTGTGCAGACCGTGCTCTTACCACCGGATCGGCGCGACGAAACCGCGCTCGGACAGGCGAAACGGCTGCTCACCAAGGCGTTACAACCGGTGGATGACGCACTTGCCAGAAAGGACTACCTCATCGGCAATTTTTCAGCGGCCGACGTCATGCTGGGACATACCTGCTTCATGAGCAATCGTCTGGGCTGTGTGCCGGACGAGATGGTAAATCTGAAGGCGTATGTAGGTCGGATTGAGGGGCGAGCTGCGTTTCAGACTGCGATTCAGATGCAGTGATGCCGGGGCGTACAGATTCGAATTTGCACAACGCATTCTTCACTGCTTCGCTGATGTTCTTGTTGCTGACGCTAACCAGCTGCGGAGCACAAGAAGACGAGGTAGCTGACACGTCGGCCGGTGTGGAACCTACGGTGTACGCCGCACCCAACATAGTGCTGATCGTTGCGGATGATCTCGGGATCGGCGACACCGGCGTCTTCGGCAGCAAGGTCATCAGCACACCGAATATCGACCGGCTGGCAGCCAACGGAATCCGCTTCACGCAAGGTTACGTGTCGCACCCTGTGTGCAGCCCATCACGGGCTGGGTTCCTGACAGGCCGTTATCAGCAGCGCCACGGCTGGGAGTTCAATCCAGCGGAACGCGACAGGAAAAGCGGAATGAGCACGGCGGAGCGC
>JAQBYL010000330.1 GCA_027622495.1 Pseudomonadota bacterium | reverse complement strand
GTTACTTTTCTGCGCGTTGAAAGCCCTGCCGGGGCATCGTTGTGAAACGATGAGTTAACACCTCACCGAATTGTGAGGGGATAGATGATTCGAATTCCCGAACAAAATCAAAAAAACGGGAAACCTTCAGCCGCCAGATCTGGCGGCTTTTTTATTTTCGTCTGGCTGGTTCCCGCTGTGTTGGCACCCTCTTGCGCGAAAGTCTGCGAGCTAAAACGTCAACTGCCAAACCGCGGTCAGCGTCCAGCATGTGCATGCGCATATCCATGTAGCGGTACGACAGCATCCCCTCGCTTGCTTTGTGGGTATGCTCGGCCATCACGCCGATGGTGCATGGCTGTCCGGTCTTACATCGGCCTGAATAAAACCAGGCAAGCTGAACAGCAGCAGAATTGCTGCGGGAAATGAAGCGAGATCAGCGGCTCGCCAGTTGTTAAGGGTTTGATCTCCACGTGCCAAAGAGGCATGAAACCGGCCCGCTGCATGCAGGTTCCACCAGCCGGCGTTTCCCTTTAACCTTGGTCTCTAGATCAGCCACGTGAACTTTTGGGGGATGGGTGAGGTTTGTCAGCTTCGTGCACAATAATCGAGAACATTACGGTGCGTTGATTGAAACGGGTATCGTGAATCTCACCGAGCACTTGCCTGAATACGATTCGCTTAGGGCTGTGCTCGCTGCGGGTTCACTCAACCGCGCGGGTGACGTGGCTCTGGGTGAATCGGCCTCGTTTGATCTGAGCGAGGTTACGCTGCTGCCACCGGTGCCCAATCCACAGAAGATCATCTGTGTCGGTGTTAATTACATCGACCGCAATGACGAATACAAAGATGGGTCTGCAGCACCCGAATACCCCAGCATCTTCATGCGCACCCGGGAGTCCCTGGTTGGTCACGACCGCGCCATCCTCAAGCCAGCGGAATCCGATCAGCTCGACTACGAAGGCGAGATCGCCATCATCATCGGTAAACCGGGCCGACGCATCCCGGTAACCGAAGCACGCGCACACGTCGCCGGCCTGACCCTGATGAACGAAGGGTCAGTCCGCGACTGGCTGCGGCATTCCAAATTCAATGTGACGCAGGGGAAAAATTTCGAAGCGTCGGGAAGCGCAGGTCCCTGGATGGTATCGGTGGACGAAATCGGTTCATTCGACGACCTTGAGCTTACAACCACGGTCAACGGTGATGTCCGCCAGCACGACAGCACTGCTAATCTTGCTTTCCCGTTCGAGTATCTGATCAGTTATCTGTCGACTTTCATGCGGCTTAAGCCGGGTGATGTGATATCCACCGGCACGCCTGCCGGCGCCGGTGCGCGCTTCGACCCGCCCACGTATCTGAAAGCAGGCGATGTTGTAGAGGTCAGTTGTGAGGCTATCGGTACGCTGCGCAATACTGTAGAAGACGAGCGTTCCGACTGACGTCCTCGTCTGTCCGTGTCAGCCACTGCTCAGGTTAAACCTGGCAACCGTACAGCCAACCGCGAAGATCGGTATCGGTTCGTAGCAGTAGACTTCAGCTTTGCAGTCCTGTGCCGCCCCTGCTGCCGCAATGAAGGTGCGTATTTCAAAACCACCCTGCCCGGCCTGCGCATAAACCTCGCTGTCGTCATAGTCGCCCAGTGCCGCTGCATCGTTGCGTGTCCACTTGTCCAGAAAGTCCCGATCCCAGGTCTGATTGATCTTTCCTGAATCAGGCGTTGCTGGCCAGTGACTCAAGCCGCCAGTGGCGACAATGGCAATGCGTCGCGGATGGGCAGCACATACCTCACCGAGGTATTGACCAAACTGGTACGCGCGATGACAAGGGGTTAGCGGCGGCCCCTGGCAGTTGATGTTGACCGGGATTACCGGGAGGTCGAAGGCTGGTGTCAGAAAGTGCAGCGGCACCATGACCCCATGATCGAATTTCCATTCTTCTGAATAGGCCAGATCAACATGGTTTAGCAGTGCGCTAACCAGCTCAACCGAGGTCTTCCGGTCACCGGGTATGCGCCGTCGTTTGATACCAAGCCATTCTTCATCTTCGATCGGACCCTCGTAGTAGTCGGCCATGCCCATCGCATAAGCCGGCATGTTGTTCATGAAAAAATTGGCAAAGTGTTCGGCCGCAACAACAATCAGAACGTCCGGCGCGCTGTCTGCGAGTTCCCGTGACAACCGGTCGAACGCAGAATCGAGATTGGCCTTCTGCTTCGGATCAGCCCTTTCTGCGCGTCCGGTGATCCCGGGCCCGTGACTGACAGCGCCAACAAACACCAACGGCATCAGACTGCTCCGCGACCATCGGTCATAACGTACAGCCCGGCTCTGACATTTCCATGGGTGGCCACACCCAGCCGCATGGCCTTGATGTAGGCATCCCACTCAAGACCGGTAAACGCGGCATAGTGCATGAGCAGCTGCCCGTTGATGCCAAGCACATACAGCAGCCCGATATCTTCGCGCAGAAACGCCTGCTGCTCTTCTTCCGTAAGATCATAACCCCCCACCACGGTGGTTCGATCACGCCGGTACTCAGCCTGCAGGATCTCTGTTCAGCTCAAACAGCAGCTTCTGGGCGTAGTACAGACTCATCCCAGTGACGGCACGCTGTGTTGATCTAACGTCATACACACGTTCTTGGTCTCCATGTAGAAATCAAAACTGTAATCGCCACCATCGCGGCCAATACCACTGTTCTTCATACCGCCAAACGGAGTTGGCAGGTGACGATTGTTTTCTGAGTTGATCCAGATCATCCCGGCGTCAAGATTACGCGCCAGGCGATGACCACGACCCAGATCGCGGGTCCAGGCATAGGCTGCCAGTCCATAACGAACGGCATTCGCCTTTTGAATCGCATCTGTCTCATCGTCAAACGGGATTGCGCACAGAACCGGGCCGAATATTTCTTCCTGCGCAATGCGCATTTCGTTCTTTGCATCGGTAAAAAGTGTCGGTGCCACAAAACATCCCTGGGGCGGAACCTGGCCTTGCCTTCCACCGGCGGCGATGGTGGCACCCTCCTGCGTTGCAAGATCAAAATAACCGGTCACCTTGTCAAGGTGTCGACGATTGATCAACGGTCCGACTTCGGTAGCCGGATCGAGTGGATGACCAATGACCAGATTGCGCGCGCGCGCTGCAATGGCTTGTGTGAATTCCTCATAGATGCCTTTCTGGATCAGAACCCGGCTCGACGATGTGCAGCGCTCGCCGTTGAGACTGAAAATCATGAAACACACAGCGTCGAGTGCCCGCTTCAGATCGGCATCAGCAAACACCAGGACCGGATTCTTACCACCCAGTTCAAAGTGCACCCGCTTCAGAGTCTGCGCACCCTGCCGCATGATCATGCTGCCAGTACGGGTCTCACCGACAAAGGCGATGGCCGCAATGTCGGGATGCTCTGTCAGAGCGCTACCGGTGACCTCACCAGAGCCGTGAACCGTATTCAGAACCCCGTCAGGCAGACCGGCTTCGACACAGATATCCGCCAGGATCGATGCGGTCAAAGGGCTCCACTCGGCCGGTTTGTGAACCACCGTACAGCCCGCCGCAAGCGCCGGTGCAATCTTCCACGTGGACAGCATGAACGGTGTGTTCCACGGCGTGATCACACCCACCGGACCGATTGGCTGGCGGACGGTAAAATTGTGATGATCAGGCGCCGGAAGCGACAGCCCGTTAGTTGCGTCCGGCGCCCTGTCAGCAAAAAAACGGAAGTTCTCGGCCCCCCGTAACGCTGCTTTACTCATGAACCGCAATGCCTGACCGGTATCCCAGGATTCAACCAGCGCCATCTCGTTCGCTCTCGCTTCAATACCGTCCGCTATCCGATGCAGGATGCTTCGGCGCTTCGACCCGTCAAGCCCGCGCCAGTTTTCAAATGCCTGCGTTGCGGCCTGCGCGGCGCGATCTACATCGTCGACCGTGCCGCACGCAACCAGATTGATCTCCGCCTCATCCATCGGTGCGATGTTTGCAAATGTTTTACCGGCCACCGGCTGGATCCGGCCATTGATCATGTGCCCCAGAGGTTGCTCGTTAAAACGCGCAAGATGGGTTTTAAGATCAGTCAGATTCTGCTTAAGGCTCATCAATTCTCCTTACAGGCTCAAGTTATGCACGGTTCAGCAGTTCACGAACCCGTTCAACGTAAGGGGCTTTGTCATACAGACCGAAGTAAACACTTGCCATGATGTTCTGCGGGCCAAAGAAAAACCTTTCATACAGCGCCTGGCGCGAACCAAAACCAGAGATCGCTACATCGTGGGCAAGCCGGAACAGAGCAACCCGGTCTTTGCTTTGCAGATGAGCCAGTTGAAAAAAGCGCTGGGTATCTGCTGCAAGGTCATTCTCAAAGTCTGCTTCACAGGGGGTGGCCATCAGCGAACTGGAACCCAGTAGCTGAACCAACTCGATCAGCCTGGGATACATTTTGGGGAACAGGTTGCGCGCTGTATCAAGCGGCGTACGCTGCGGCACGTAAATCCCCCACTGATCGAGATCAGCATGTTGTTCAGCGCTGTAAAGCAGTGCGCGCATGGTCTCGGCAATCCACATCGCTTCGCTGATCTGGCCCTGAACGTTCATGTCTTTGTCACGCTCACTGGCCTGACACATGGCGCACAACAGACCCACAATGAATTCTGCCTTCGCGAGGTTCTTGCAGACCACCTGGTGCATCATGTGCACCACTGCATTGGTTTGCGCGTACACGCCGTTACACAACCCTGGATCCCGATACAGAAACACCCGCTCCCAGGGCACCAGCACGTCATCGAAGATCACAACCGAATCCATTTCTTCAAAACGCGACGCAAGCGGTGCGTCGAAGTGGCTCTTGCCGGTGTCATAACTGTCGCGGCAGAGGTAGCGCATGCCTTTGGTGTTGCTTGGGATGGCAAAGGCAAGTGCATAAGGTTCCATCGTGGGATCGGCTTTCAGGACCGTTGAGGGAAAAACTGCGATCTCATCCGACAGCGGACCCAGTGTGGCGAGCATCCGCGCACCATTGACCACCACACCCGCATCGGTTTCGCGCACCACGCGCAGTGCCACCTCTTCACTGGCAAGCCCCTGAGATGTCAGGGCTCGATTGACACTTGGG
>JAQBYL010000329.1 GCA_027622495.1 Pseudomonadota bacterium | reverse complement strand
TCTACCTGGATCTGGCCCGGGTGATGGCCGCTGTGCACAGCGTGGATCCAAACGCGGTTGGCCTCGAAACTTTCGGTCGCCCGGGAAACTATTTCGAACGGCAGATCAATCGCTGGACCAAACAGTACCAGGCATCGCAGACCGAAAGCATCCCGGCCATGGACAATCTGATCAAATGGCTGCCGGAAAACATCCCCGAGCAGGGTCCGACCGTGGTCGTGCACGGCGACTACCGGCTCGGCAACACGCTCATTCACCCCACCGAACCGCGCATTGTCGCGGTTCTCGACTGGGAACTGTCGACGCTCGGCGATGGCCTCGCAGACCTTGGGTATCTGTGCCAGGACTACCATGGTGACAGCTACGTTGATGAGGGCCTGGCTGGTGCTGACCTGGCAGCGCTCGGCATCCCCACTGAAGCTGAATTCATCGATGCCTACTGCACACATGCCGGGCGCGGGCCCATCGAGAACTGGAAGTTCTATTTGATCTACAACATGTTCCGGTCGGCGGGGATCATTCAGGGTGTCTACAAACGGGGGCTGGATGGCAACGCAAGTTCAGAGGATGCGCTTGGCTACGAGGGTGCCGCCCGGATGCGCTCCGAGCGGGCCTGGTCAATGATTGAAGGGCTTTAGCATCACTAGTTCGATATAAAAAAATATAGTAATCAATAAATTATAAGTTTTATCTCGAATCAACAGAACTCAGTTCCAGATCTTTAAAGCACGGTCTCAGCAATCAACTGCAGCGCTTCAGGCTGCTGGCACCCGAGCAGCATGCTCGACACATGCCCTTGCTTCGATGCGGCCTGCCAGCGTTGCAGACGATCCCTGATCCGGTCTGCAGGACCGACCAGATGGCAGGCATCGATCAGCTCGGCCGGTACCGCGGCCATCGCTTCATCCTTACGCCCTTCCAGATACAGATCCTGGATCACCGTGGCCGCATCACCAAAGCCCAGACGCCGGGCATAGTCGTTGTAGAAGTTCTTGTCGCGTGCGCCCATTCCCCCGATATACAGCGCCATCTGACCGCGGATGGGCATCATGCACTGGGCCACATCGTCACCCATGACCACGGTCACGAACGGGGATATGTCGAACTGGCTGAGATCCTTGTCGCCGCCGGCGCTGGCAAAGCCTTTGCGGATCGGCTCGTCAAACACATGGGATTGCTCAGGGGCCATCCACACAGGGAAGAAACCATCAGCCACTTCGGCGGCGGCTTCCACGCCCCGGGGCGTAATCGTCGCGGCGTAGATTGGTATGTTCTCTTCGCAGTGCAGAATACTCTTGAGCGGCTTACCCAGGCCGGTGGCACCTGGGCCTGCGTAGGGCAACTGATACTCGCTGCCGCTGAAGGTGGCTGGTGCAGTTCGCGCGAAGATCTGCTTCATGATCTGAATGTATTCCTTCAAGCGCGTGACCGGCTCGCCATAGGGCACACCGTGCCAGCCCTCCACCACCTGCGGGCCCGATGCACCCAGACCACAGATGAAGCGCCCACCGGAAAGCTCGGCCAGGCTCATTGCGGTCATGGCAGTCATTGCCGGTGTGCGCGCCGGCATCTGCATGATGGCGGTTCCGACTTTCATGCGGGTGGTCTGTGCGAGTATCCAGGCCGCTGGCGTTACCGCATCGGAACCATAGGCTTCGGCCGTCCAGATCGATTCGTAGCCCAGGTTTTCGGCCTGCCTGACCGCCTCCATGGGGATGCTCATTTTGCGTCCGGAATAGCCCAGAAGAATGCCCAGTTTCATATCAGTTTCCTGCAGTTAAGAATGTGGTTAAGAGGCGCGGGGACGGTCGCAAGAGCGTTTTTAAAGACCGTACTTTTCTTTTAAATACAACATGATATCGAGGCTTTCGTACATCCATTCGACATCATCCTTGCGCTCGATGCGTAAACAGGGAACACTCCGCCGACCGCCGCAAGCCACCAGATCTGCCAGGGCTGCCCGCTCCGTGTGGATATCCCGAACCGGGATCTCAATGCCGTTCTGCACAAGATATTGACGCACCCGGTAACAGAATGGGCAACTGTCATATTTGAACAGCTGGTAAGTTTCTTCGGCCAAGGAAAGTCGCCTGAAATAAAATTGCCGGCGAGTATGCCACAGTCAAAACGCAGACTGGACGGGTCTGGATCGGTAAAATCGAGCGCTGCAATAAACCAGTTGGATAAACAAGGAACCCTTTCGATGGCGAAAACTCGCAAAGACCAGATCTCTACCATCCGCACCCTGATCATCGTCGCCGTGGTGGTTCTGGTGGGCGGTGTGCTGACCTGGGGGGTGCTTTACAGCACGGGCGTCACCGAAGGGAGTGAGATTGTCGAGGGAACCCACTACCGCACCATCGAGAATCCACCGCGGCGGCGGCCAGGGGACCCCATCGTCGTCACCGAATTCTTTTCCTACGGCTGTATTCATTGCAAAAACTTTGATCCGGTGATCAGCGAATGGGCCGCCAATCTGCCTGAGGGTGCTGAGTTCAGACGCAGCCCGGTGAGTTTTTCACCTGCCTGGCTCGTGCTTGCACAGGCCTATCTCGCGCTCGAAAAGTCAACGGCACTCGAACAGAATCACGAGCGCATATTCCGCGCGGTCCACGATGCCCGGCGCTCATTCGACACGGTGGACTCCATCGCTGAGTTCGTGGCCGGTAACGGCATCACCCGCGAGGAGTTCATGACCGCCCTGAACTCAAGCTCAACACGGCGGCAACTGAGCATGAGCGAAACCGCGCAACGTCGCTTTAGCATCGCCTCTATACCTGCTCTGGTGGTGGGCGATACCTACGTCATCAATATGGACATCGGCCGTCTGGAGGCACTGGAGGTCGCGTCAAAACTGATTGCGCAGATGCAGGCTGAGGGGCCGTCTCCAACCGACCAACCCGCTGTTGATGCGACCTGATCCGCCTTACAGCGAAAGCCCAATAGACAGGCCAACACGCCGCGGGTCACCCAACTGCGTCCAGCCTTCAAAGGGGAACAGCTTGCGCGGGTCGTTGGGAAAGTAGAAGCCGCGCACGCCGTATTGTTCGTCGGTGAGGTTACGACCCCACAAGCGTACATGCCAATTTGGCGCTTCATAGCCGATAACCAGGTTGATGAGTTCGAAAGCCTGTGACTGAAACTGATGACTGTCGGAATAGTAAAAACGGTCTTTCCCTTCAACCTCCACCCGCGCGTATAACCGTTCACCAAAGTTATATTGCGCACCGGCAAAAAATTGATACGCAGGTGCGTGCGCCTGATCGCGACCGCTGAGGTCTTCCCCTTCGCCGTTCACGTAGGAATCAAACTTCGTGTCGAGCAGACCTGCATTGGCAAACAGCGTGAGCGCATCAGTTGCATTCCAGGTCAGTTCCAGCTCAACCCCCTGGTTAGCACCTTCGGCGGCATTTCCGGTGTAGGCGATGAATTCCGAACTGCCATCAGGACGCTGCCGCGTTACCGATGTCGATATCTGGATGTCTTCGCGCTGCATGTAAAACACAGCCACACGCAGGCTCAGGGCGTTGTCGATGTAGGTCCCTTTCAGACCCACTTCGTAGTTCCACAGAGTTTCGGGATCGAACAGCCTGAGGTCTGCATCCAGTGTGCCATCGGTGTTAAACCCACCAGCCTTGTAGCCCCGGGTTACCCCGGCATACAGCAGCGTGTCATGTGCCAGGTCCATCTCAAAGAGCACACGTCCGCCTGTCATGCTGTCGTCCGGCGAAAAGCGGACACCCAGACTGTCAGCGTATTCCGACTCATGCCGCTCAGCACGAAGACCAAAGGTCAGGCGCATCCGATCATTCAGATGGCCAGTCAGCTCACCATAAACGGCTATACGGTCGTGTTTGTAGCGGCTGACGAGATCATCCGGAAAGAAGGTGTAGGTCCGCTGCAGGTCAACCTCCTGATTCAGACCATAGAGACCTGCCACCCAGTCAACCCGACCACCGCCAAATCCACCACCCGGCGAACTCACCAGCCTGATCTCGCCTGAGGTGGTGTCTCGCTCACGCTGGTAGCGATCGGTGGAACTGTATTCCCAGGGATCAAACCCCACATACGACCAGTCCTCGTCGTAGCCGTAGTCGATGTCGCTGCTCGCGTGACCAATGGATGCTTCCAGATTCATTGCCGTACTGACGGCCACCACTGCACGAAAGCTCGCATAGTCGGTCTGCTGTTCGTCGACGCCGGGTTGATCTGAGAAAGTATTGCGGTTTTTGTCCAGCGAAAACGCATCGTAGCCGTTGTTTATATCCGCCCGACCCAGCGTCAGCATCGTCTGAACAATCTCATTCGGCGACCATTCAAGCTTGGCCCGCAGGCTCAGTTCATCGTGTTTGTTAGTGTCATCTGCGCCCAGATACCGATTGCTGATAAAGCCATCGTCCTGGTAGTGACGAACAGAAACTCTATAGCCAACAGTTTCTCCAAGGGGCCCGGAGATGACACCGCCTACACCTGCAGAGCCGTAATCTCCTGCATCCAGGTTCAACCTGCCGGTGAACGTCTCGGTTGGGTCGTTGGTCACCACATTGATCAGACCGGCAAGAGCATTCGCGCCATACAGCGTTCCCTGGGGTCCGCGCACTACTTCAACCTGCCGCACGTCATAGAGGGTCGCAGCGCCGCCTACCCCACTCAGGTCCACCCCATCCAGAACCAGGCCGACGGATGAATTGAGCGGTTCAACAAACTGACTGCGCTCTCCAATCCCGCGGATCTGGATAAAACGTCCTCTCGATGCACCACTGGCATAGTTGACATTTGGCGCCCACGACAGGACTTCTTCCAGGTGGTTTACAACGGTGCGGCGGGCGTCGTTCAGCGAGATCACAGTCACACTCATCGGTGCATCATCGATGGACGGATTACGGAACTCGCTCATCACGACGATCTCTTCGATGATCTCTTCGCTTTGTGCGCCGGTGCTTGAAGTTAGCAGCAGGATTGCCGCAGCAATGCTGATGTGTGGCAGGGGAATTTTCACGACCGCTCCATTAGTGTTCAAGTTCCCAGGAGCGGATGCGACAGATTGGAACCCAATTGCGAACTTAAAGATTCGCGATGCAATCCAACCTACCTATTCCT
>JAQBYL010000328.1 GCA_027622495.1 Pseudomonadota bacterium | reverse complement strand
AAAGCGGGCTAGAATGTGCGAGTCGAAACCAACGTTCCGACCAGGATGGTTGATGGGGTTCAAAAGATGCCACAGCTGATACCGCAGAAATTGAAGAGCTTGAAAGACCTCTGGAACCATCTGCCGCAGACAGCGCGTCGCGTGGTGACGGTGCATCTGGCATTGCTCCCGTTGTTCGCCGTGATCGCACTGTCTGTTGCCAACGTAACCTCGCATCAGGGTTTTGAACGAATCCGCTTCGCTACCCCTGCACTGCAGACGCTCGATCCCTGGCACCACAAAGTCGAAGCGTATGGTCAGCGGCTGAATGGCGCTTTCGGCATCGGCCGTGAGGTTGCAGTCGAATTCGCGGACTGGATCCTCGAAGCTTCGGCCCGGCAGAACCTTGAGCCGGATCTTATCTCCAGTCTGATATTCACAGAGAGCACCTTTCGAAAATACGTCCGCTCCTATGCAGGCGCGGTTGGACCGGCGCAGGTTCGACCCGACATGTGGGGTAAGTTCTGTGGCCACAATGATCTGACCGATCCAAAACAGAATGTCCTGTGCGGTTCGCAGATTCTCGCTCACCTGCGTGACGTCTGCGGCGATGACGAATGTGCGTTGCAGGCTTACAACATTGGCCTCAACGGTGATCGTATCGGTGCAGCGCAGCGTTATGTATCAAAGGTTGATACTCACCTGGCAATACTGGCGAGCTTTCCTCTGTAATCTCCCTTAATGTGATCAGCTTATTTGATTCAGATAAGACAAGCTGATGACGACTAACCCGCGCAATGGATCTCCTGCCGCCTTTGGTGTGCTGATGTTTGCCACCGACTACGCGGTGGAACCGGCAACGCTTGCGAAAGCTGCTGAAGAACGTGGCTTTGAGTCGCTGTTCCTGCCGGAACACACCCACATTCCAGCCAGCCGCAAAACCCCCTGGCCAGGTGGAGCCGATCTGCCAAAAGAGTACTGGCACAGCTTCGATCCATTCGTATCACTGGCAACGGCGGCATCGGTTACCCGCACAATCAAGCTGGGCACCGGGATTACCCTTGTTACCGAACGTGAACCCATTGCCATGGCCAAACAGGTTGCGTCGCTGGACCGGCTGAGCGGTGGTCGAGTGCTGCTGGGGATAGGTGCCGGCTGGAATGTCGAAGAAATGGGGCACCACGGTGTAGCGTTCAAAGATCGCTGGAAGGTGCTGCGTGAACGCATGCTGGCCATGCGCATGCTCTGGTGCGAGAACGAGCCCGAATTTCATGGGACCTTTGTCGACTTTGATCCTGTCTGGTCATACCCCAAACCCATACAGCCGGGTGGTCCCAAGTGTTTGCTCGGAGCAAGCTCCAGATGGGCCTGGGCGCGGATTGCGGAATATGCAGACGGCTGGTTTCCGATTCATCAGGACCCATCACGCGCTGCCGCACAGGGTACAGTCGACTATGTGGACGGTATCCGTCAGACCCGCCAGGCATGGGAAGAGGCGGGCCGTGATGGGGAGCCGGATTTCAGCATATTCGGCTTAGGCCCGGATCAACGGCGAGCCGAAGAGTTAGTCGGGATGGGCTTCAACCGGGTAATCTTCGCTTTGCCATCGGCTGATGCCGATACAGTGATGCCGTTGCTCGATCGTTACGCCGAGATCGGGCACCGGTTGAACGGATAGTTGCGGGCAGGGTGCCGGCAGGCGCAGGTCAACGTCTCGAGGCTACACCATCGAATGAAGCCAGGAGCCTTACCACATCCTCTTCACTGGTTATATGGTGCGCTTGCAGACCTGCGTCAAGTGCCCCTCGAACATTCACCAGAGAATCGTCAATAAACAGCACATCGTCGGGTGCATGCCCGATTTCTTCGCATACAAACGCAAACGAGTGTGGGTCCGGTTTGCGCAGACCCATCTCAGATGAAACAAATATTCTTAGAAAAGCGCTCAAGGGCTCCCGGTAGCGTTCACTCCAGGCAGCCTGATGCGTCGGGTTGGTATTGGTGAAAGCAAAGAGCGGTGTGTGCCGGGCAATCTTCGGCAGCAGGTCACACACCTGCGGATAGACGCCAACGAACAGAGCATTCCAACCGTCCAGCCACTGATCAGCCCGCAGCTCAATGCCAAACTGAGATCCCATGGCGTTGGCATACTCAACAAAGCTGATGGCACCCACCTCGTGCTGATCGTAGGCGTGATCGGTCGACCAGCGATTGGCGAGGTCCGTGGCATCTGCACCGCTTGCTGCGGCCCAGCTGGAAAAGACCCGGCTGAAATCAATATCCAGAACCACGTTGCCGAGATCGAGCAGGATCGCCTGTGGTCTGTATGTGTCAGTCATTGAACGTGCGCTCAAAGGGCATTCATGTTCCGTCCAGCCAGCTGAATCTATCTTGCTGCATAACAGTGAACGATTGCTGCTGCAGACTGAGTAGTACCTGCGTCTATAACCCCAGCACCAGCTTCGCCATGATGTTTCGCTGAATCTCGTTGGACCCGGCGAAAATGCTCACCTTGCGGGTGTTGAAATAGTTCTGCGATACCCCGTTGGCGTAGTTCGGACCGATCGCGGTGAAGTTGTCGCCCGGTGCCGGTGTTCCTTCGTCTTTGGTGACGCCATAGTAAGAACACGCCTCGATGGCCAGTTCCGTCACGGCCTGCTGCAACTCGGTTCCGCGGGTTTTCAGCATGGAGGATTCGGGGCCCACGTTCTGGCCGGCGGCGAGGGATCCGAGAATTCGCAGTTCAGTAAACTCCATGGCCAGCAGCTGAATTTCAACGTCGTTGATGCGCTGATGAAAGCTGTCTGGATCGGAACTGTCGTCGCCGTCGGAAAATTCCTTTGAAGCCATTGCCTTGACCCCCTGCAGAGCCTGCTTCAGCGCCGGTGAATAGGCGTTGCCGCGTTCGAACTCCAGCAGATACTTAGCACAGGTCCAGCCTTTGCCTTCTTCCCCCACCAGGTTTTCGATGGGCACTTTGACGTCATCGAAGTACACCATGTTGATTTCCTGAAAACCCTTGCCGGGTTCGTCCAGGGTGACGATCGGATTGACCGAGATGCCGGGGGTCTTCATATCGATCAGCAGAAAGCTGATCCCCAGTTGGCGGATGGACTCATCGCTTGTGCGCACCAGGCAGAAAATCAGATCGGCATACTGAGCCATGGTGGTCCAGGTCTTCACCCCGTTGACCAGGTAGTGGTCACCCTTGTTCTCGGCGCGGGTGCGAAGGGAGGCGAGGTCGGATCCGGCTCCCGGCTCTGAGTAGCCCTGGCACCACCAGACGTTGGTGTTGAGAATGTCGGGAAGGTACTTCTTTTTCTGTTCTGCGGTACCGAACTTCATGATGACCGGTGCCACCATGCTCATGCCGAACGGGATGACACCGGGGGCGCCGACCCGGGCCCGCTCCAGATCGAAGATGTAGTTCTGTGTGGGGGTGAACTTGGCACCGCCATACTCAGCCGGCCAGTTGGTGGCAGCCCAGCCTTTTTCTGCCAGACGCCGCTGCCACTGCACGTGATCGTCCTTGGAGAGATGATGATTGGCGCTGTGTGCGAGTTTCTCGCGCATTTCGGCAGGCCAGGCCTCATCCAGCCACTTTCGTACCTCCTTCTGGAAGGTGCGATCACTTTCTGAAAAACTGAAATCCATCTGATATCCCGGCCATGAAAATCGACCGCTGAGTCTAACATGGCGTGATCGTGACGCCGACGCTTGCGGCATGATTTCAAAACAGTAGAATGCGCCGCCCCGACGATGTACGAGGCTAATCCATGTTCGCCGGATTTGATTACGGCACGTCGAACTGTTCGATCGGTGTGTGGCAGAACGGTGCGGTCCGCCTGTTGCCCGTGGAAGGCCGCAATTCTCTGATCGCCTCCACGCTGTACGCGCCAAAGCCGGATCTCGAGCTGAATCACCGCGACGATGTGCTGGACATGTCCACGCAGTCATTCGATGCCCTCAAGTTTGGCAACGATGCCCTGCAGGCCTATCTCCGGGATCCCACCCAGGGTTACTTCGTGAAGAGCCCCAAGAGTTTTCTCGGCGCGAAAGGTCTGAACGAACGCATCAAGGACCGGTTTATCTCGGTAGTCGCGGCGATGATGGGCAACGTCAAGCGAAACGCAGAAAGTCATCTCGATCAGGCGATCGATCAGGTCATTATCGGTCGCCCCGTCAACTTCCAGGGGACCGGTGGTGCTGCGGAAAATCAGCAGGCGCTGCAGATGCTGGTCGCCGCGGCGCACGAGGCTGGTTTTGCGGATGTGGCCTTTCTGTTCGAGCCGATGGCGGCCGCGATGGAATACGAAGCGAGTCTCGAATCAGAAGAGAAAATCCTGGTCGTCGATATCGGGGGTGGAACCACAGACTGCAGTTTTGTTCTGATCGGTCCATCGCGCCGCGAGGTTAAGAATCGTGATGCCGACATCCTCGGGCATGCCGGTGAACGCCAGGGGGGGAATGACTATGACCAGGCGCTGGCTCTGCATTCGGTGATGCCGACCTTTGGTTTTGGCGATCATCTGAAATCCGGTCTGCCAATACCCAACACCTACTTCGTGGATGCAGTGTCCACCAACGATGTTAATGCGCAGCAACGCTACTTCAGTCGCACAACCGGTGAGCGGTTGGATGTGTTTGTGCGTGAAGGTGTTCATCCGCGGCGCATTGCACGTCTTGCGCGCCTTCGTGAAGTTCGTTCCACCTACCGTCTGTTGAACGAAGTGGAGCGCGCAAAGGTCAATCTGAGTGAGCACGAAACCGCCGCTGTCGGCCTCGGCTTTCTGAATGAAGCCGTTGAGGTAGTGTGTGATCGCAAAGGTTTCGGCAGGTCGACAACCCGTCTGTTGGATCGCTTGTCGGATCTGATCAGCGAAACTCTCAAGCAGGGCCAGACCCGACCCGATGTAGTCTACCTGACCGGTGGCATGGCGGGGGCACCCGTGGTCCGGCAACATCTCGAGAAGGTGTTTGGTCGGCTACCCCTGACCGACAGCGATCACTTCGGCAGTGTCACGACCGGGCTCACGATCTGGGCGCGCAATCAGTTCACTTGAATTTGCCGGGTATCAGAACAACACGGGCCTAACCCGCTTTATGCATGAAAGATCGAGAATTGTATAAG
>JAQBYL010000327.1 GCA_027622495.1 Pseudomonadota bacterium | reverse complement strand
CATTCGTGGTCGACCCTGACCTCGAGCGGATCCTGCAGACTGGTAAAGCCGGCATCTTTCTGGCTGCTCATTTCGGCTCGTTCGAAGCTGCAAGAGTCATCGGGCCACAGCTTGGTGGTATCAGCCTGCGCATTGTTCTCGACAAGGCTGTCAACGGGCGGTTCATCGACATCATGACCCGGATCAACCCTGAGCTTGAGAATCTGATTATTGATTCGGAGCAGCCGGGCGTGGAACTGGGGCTGGAAATCAGCGATACGCTAAAAGCCGGTCAATGGGCAGGCTTTCTTGCGGACCGGCATCGCGCGTCGGATCGAACAACCAGCCAGAATTTTCTGGGTTCACCTACCCTGTTTCCGGTGGGGCCCTACATCATCGCCAGTGTGTTCAAAGCACCTGTCATCATGGTCTTCTGCCGTCTGACACCTACAGGTTATGAAGTTCATATGGAAACGCTTGCGTTCGCCGTGGATGTGCCTCGCAAGCAACGCCAGCAGGCGATCGATGCGCTGGCGGCGGATTATGTGGGTCGCCTCGAAGCACACGTCCGTGCTTCGCCATACGGCTGGTTCAACTTCTACGACTTCTGGGAAAACTAAAAAGCGACGATTACCTGAACTGGAATGCCTGCCTTGCACCCAGATCTGCAAGATCAGGCAGAGCAAGACCGTCCTGTGCGCAGGTGAGCAGGCCAATCATCTCTTTCGACACGCCAGACAGTATTTTCAAACTCCGTTGCAGATCGGCGGCTGCGTCCTGCGGATCGCCCTGCAACAGATTCTTTTTCAGCTCATGAAACAGCGGTACCGCGTGATAGTCGTAAAACCCACCTGCGCCACCGACACGCCCGCTGTTGGCAAACTGTCGGAATCTTCTCTGCATGCCTGAGTTGAGTGCGGCAGCACCAAAGAGCGACGCCTGGACCTGGTTCATGAACGCCTGGTCTGTATAACAGCCGCTGAAAAACAGCTTCGACAGAACAGCCCAGTAGTAAATAAAATCCCAGCACGTCTTGATGACCATGAGGTCCCGGTTGCCAAACGCACCGTACTGACCCCGATACAACGAAAGTGTGTTGCTGAAAAAGGCAAAGAAATGCCGCTGATATTCCGTATAAGCCGCGGCGTCTGAATCACCACATATCAGCTCGGTGAGATAACCATTGGCAAATGCAATGAAATCCGTGCCGGGTGAATAAAACGGGTCGGAAAACAAGCCCGCATCACCGGTGATCGACCAACCCTCTTCCGACCAGATCTGTCTGGCCCCTACCGCATAGTCGCGCAGCACATGGAAATCCATCGGCTGACGGCCCTCGAGAGCAGCACCGATCAGCGGATGTTCGCAGGCGATCCATTCCTGCAATCGCGGGTATTGATTCACCTTGTCGAGTTCTACGTAGCGCGGATCAAAAACCAGACCAACGCTGGTCGCGTCTGATGCCAGCGGTATGAGCCACAGCCAGTATCCGGGACCGTTAAAGTGATTTGTGCTAAGCCGTCGTGGTGTTTGCATGCAGCGATCCTGCCAGGCAGCACTCTTACTCCATGCATCCACCTCGAGGCTCCCCTGCACCCGGAACCAGACGGCATGGTTGGGATGCCTGATGGTTCTCTTCAGGCCGCACTGCTGTCTCAACCAGCCCCGTCTGCCGCTTGCGTCTACCACATGGCGGGCGCTGAGCTGTTTTTCAACAGAACCATCCCGGATGGTCAGCAGGTGATTGCCTTTGTTAAGGCTCAAGTCACGAAGCGTAGCGCCATCAATCAATGTTGCCCCTGCCCCTTGCGCGCATCGGGCCAGATGGTTTTCTAGCCGGCCGCGGTCCACCTGATAAGTCGGAACCGGCAGAACCCGGCTGCCACCCAGTTCGTCGTACCTGGCCAGATCATCTGTAATTGCCTGATTGCCACGAAAGAACAGGCGCAACCCGAATTTTGGCAGATGCTGTTCTTTGAGATGGTCTTCGAGATCGAGCACCTGAGACAGATAGTGCGCAGCAATTTCCACCGTAGACTCGCCTACCTTGTGTGCTGCCTCGGGCATCGGAAACCGACGATGCTCGATCAGCGCAATGGCAAGATCCGGTCGACGCATGTGCAGTTGCCGGGCGAGTGTCAAACCAGCCAGACCCGCACCCAGAATGCACACGTCATAGGTGCTCATGCGCCGGTCAAAGCCAGATCAATCTTCAGCATGGTGTGGGCGGACGAGGAGATGTACACGCAGCGGGGCAGGCGCTCGTCGGCAACGCGCTCCAGCAGCGTGATCGCGGATCCCATGGGATTTGCCTGCGCCAGGTGCTTGAGACCTGTATGTTCCGCCTGGCTGGCTTGTGCCTGCGGATTATCGCGGATCTGGAGGCAATTCAGCTCGATCATCACATTGAGATCACTTTCGCTGCGAAAGTCCAGTGGAGCGAAAACCAGCGCGAACGCCATGGTCTCCTGGATGGCAAAAACATCGTCAAAGGGCGGTTCTGTAGCCAGGTCATAACCAACCAGAAGAGCTGGTTCATGCACATCATTAACAAGACTGATAACGTCTAACAAGGCAGCCCCCACACTGTGTGAAGACGCGCCGATATAACTGCTTGAAGCTCGATTTTCGGCACTGATTGACCAGTATCCAGAGGCTGCGTTATGCACCGAATTGTGAAATCTGGTGGGCGACAGCAGTTTCTCGGCACCGGCAAGCTTGCGGCCCATGTAGTCGGTGATCTGGGTGTCGCACATGGCCGATGTAAAGACTGAGGGTATTTCGGCTTTCATCACCGCGGCGTGGTCACAGGCCTGGTGTGCTACCTCCACAGCCATCGAGATCATCAGACCAGCGCGTCTTCGCTCACGCGACGGGATCGATGCAGGTGCCGGTGTGGTGAAATCGGCATTCTGCAGAGACTTGTCGCTGCCGATCAGATCAACCAGGTCCGCGTAGCAGGTGAGGCCCCTCGCCCACACACCGGCACCAAGCAATCTGGCTTTCATATCGCTTCAAAAACCACGGAACAATTGTTGCCGCCAAAACCGAACGAATTGGTGAGCGCCCGTCGCACCTGGTGCTGTTCATTGTTCAGCAACAGATTGAACCCGGCTTCGCTCACCTGGGTATTCATGGTGCCTGGTACCAGACCAGTGACGATGGCATTGATCGTCAACACGCTCTCAACGATTCCGGCGGCACCCAGTGTATGCCCCGTCCAGCCTTTGGTTGCGCTGAAAAGCGTTCTGTCATCCGCCATGGCAGCACAGACCCGGCCTTCTACATCATCGTTCGCACGGGTGCCGGTACCATGCAGATTAACGTAATCAACCTGTGCAAGGGTAAGGTCTGCTGCATCGAGCGCACGCTGCATAGACAGTTTTGCGCCCAGACCATCGGGATGCGCACTGGACATATGGTAGGCATCGCAGCTCTCACCTACTCCTGCCAGACGGACGAGACCATCACTTTTGCGGGTGAGAAGCGCAAAACCGGCTGCCTCCCCCAGGCTGATTCCCTGGCGGTCGGGTGAAAACGGACGGCAGGGTTCGGGTGCGACGAGCTGCAGAGAATGGAACCCGTAGATCACGCTCAAGCACAGATTGTCGGCACCTCCGACAACCACAGCATCGACCAGATCCTGCTCTAACCAGCGTCGCGCAACCGCGAAGACTTTGGCGCTCGATGCGCAGGCGGCACTCACGGTCAGACAGGGGCCCTGTAGGCCTAAGCGCTCGGCTACATAGTCGCCGGGTGCATGGGGGGTGAATACCTGAGGCTGCCAGAACTGCGGCTCAAACCGGCCATCTGCATCCAGATGGCGAAAAGCTTCTTCTGCGCGATCAATACCGGAGGTGCTGGTCCCCATGACCACACCAACCCGGTGGGCGCCTGCACGAGCCACCTCGTCAGCAACGGCGCTGGCAAACCCATCCTGTTCAAGCGCAAGTTCAATCAATCGATTGTTGCGGCTGCGCCGGGCGGCAGGCAGCTCGGCGACCGAGCTCAGATCTACCTCACCCAGAAAGCAAGGCACATCGCTGTCTGGCCAGCGCGACGGTCGAAGCCCACCGGTTGAGGACGCAAGATTTTCCCGCATTGCAGAAAGGCCCGTACCGAGGGCAGATGTCAGGGTCATCCGGTTTACGTAAACCACACTCAATGTCAGACTTCGCAACAGATGTCCGGACCATACCGATACCTGACCAGCTTGCCTAGGGAGCATTCGCTTCTTATTCGCAGGCTCTGTAACGACGCGCAATGAGCAGATCAGCAAAGGTTCTGCTCGGTATCGCCTTTGCGCTGTATCCGCTGCTCGTCTATCTGATGATCGACAGGGTGGGCCCCGGCGCGATTGTCTCGATTCTGGCGGTACTGCTGTTTGCCCGTCTTGCACTGTTGAAGGGACGGCCCCTTCTGCTTCTGTACGGCGCCGCCGTGATCGCCACATTCTGTGCCCTGGCGTATCTGAACGAAGATCTGACTGTTCTGAAGCTGTATCCGGTGATCGTCAGCGTGACCCTCGGCTCGCTGTGTGTTTATACCCTGGCCGTCCCACCTTCTGCGATAGAACGCCTGATGAAGGCCATTGGCACCGAGGTGAGCCCACAGGCAATCCGTTACACACGGATTCTGACCGGTATCTGGGCAGTGTTTTTTGTGTTCAACGCAAGTATGGCCGGCTATACGGCACTGATTGCACCTACCGGTGTGTGGGCGTTGTACAACGGCATCATCAGCTACGGGCTGATCGGCTTACTTATTGTGCTCGAATACCCGGTACGGTGGGCGTACAAAAAACGTCATTCAATCGTCGAGGTTGCAGCCGCGCCATGACTACCCCCCGGATTGAATGGTCTGCGATCGAGGATCCTGACCGGCGCGAGGGAACTTTGTGGGTTGACCCGAGCTGCCGGTATTTCGCTGGTCACTTTCCAGACAACCCGATTCTGCCCGGCTTTGTGCAGATCAGATGGGCGCGTCTGGCGTGTGAAGGTGCCTTCCCTGATCTGGTAGTGTTGCGTTTTACCGGCATGAGCCGCATAAAATTCAAACGTGCGGTGGGACCCGCCACGCGGCTCAATCTGACGGTCGTTCATGCAGCAGATCAGACACGAGTGCGGATGAAATTCAC
>JAQBYL010000326.1 GCA_027622495.1 Pseudomonadota bacterium | reverse complement strand
TGGCAACTCAACGGACGGGGTAGCTATGTTCTGCACGGTCAGAACGCTGACGTTTTAATCGCTCTCGCAAGGGTGGAGGGCAGTCTTCTTGCGTTCGAAGTGGACCCCGCAGCAACCGGTGTATCGATTTCAGCTTTACCCACGTTTGATCGCACCCTTCGACTGGCTGCAATCGATTTCGCCGGTGTTGAGGGGCGCCATATCGCAAGCTCGATCGACGTGGGTAAAGCCATGCACCAGGCACTGAACCT
Source organism: Pseudomonadota bacterium (assembly GCA_027622495.1). GTDB lineage: Bacteria > Pseudomonadota > Gammaproteobacteria > Pseudomonadales > Azotimanducaceae > JAQBYL01. The sequence goes on along the minus strand of JAQBYL010000326.1, from coordinate 4,881 downwards.
CGCCCTGGTTGCGCTTGCCGGAGAGCAAGCCGGTGGTGCTCAGAAAGTGCTGGAATTTACCGTGGAATATGCCAAGACCAGAATTCAGTTTGGTCGTCAGATCGGCAGCTTCCAGGCCATCAAGCACATGGCGGCGAATCTTCTCATCGAGACTGAATCGGCAATTTCTGCAGCACGATATGCGGCTGCAGCTTTAGCAGACAGAAGGAAAGACATTGATCAGGCAGTGAGCCTTGCTGCTTTTTCCTGCGCGGATGCTTATGTAAAAACAACCGCAGACAGCGTGCAGATGCATGGCGGTATTGCATTCACGTGGGAGCACCCGGCGCACCTTTACTTAAAACGAGCAAGGGCAGATGCGCAATTGTTTGGCAACTCGGCGACTCATCGAGAGCGCTATCTTCAATCCCTGGGAGGTTAGTATGAGTGCAGAAACAACAATCGATTCCAACCAGCTTCGAGAGGAAGTACGTCAATGGCTTTCAGAAAACTGGACCTCAGACTTTGCCGCGGAATTTGCTAAACAGCAATGGATGTCGGGTGTGTCGTCAACGCGCCAGAAATGGCTCGGTCTGGTTGTTGATGCAGGTTGGGCGGTACCGCGCTGGCCGGTTGAATGGTTCGGGCGGAATCTGGCTGATGAGCAGGCAAAGATTATCGAGGGGGAGTTTGCTGCTGCCCGCGCACCTGGCGCTGGGCAGGATCGCACCAATCTCTGGGCGAACACATTACTTGCGGCAGGCCAACCGGGTTTAAAAGCTGATCGGGCCGCTGCTCAAAAGCGAAGTGAACATGTGCCTGCTGTACAGCGAACCCGGCGCGGGTTCAGATCTGGCGGGTATTCGCACACGAGCAGAGAAGGACGGCGATCAATACCGTGTGAATGGCCAGAAAGTGTGGACGTCTGGTGCCCGCAGCGCGGACTACGGCATGCTCATTGCGCGCACGGATTGGGATGTGCCCAAACATAAGGGCATCAGCTTTTTCTTTTTGCCCATGGATCAACCCGGTGTAGAGATTCGACCGCTGCGGCAGATCACTAACGAAAGTCACTTCAACGAAGTCTTCTTTACCGACGCCTTGGTGCCCGCCGAAAATCTACTGGCCAGACCCGGCGACGGATGGCGGGTTCTCAATACAGCGCTGGCCTATGAACGATCGATGATGGGCGAGGCCGCACGCGGACCCCGTAGCGGCGTTAAAGAAGCGACCAATGAAGAACCACTCATCGCCCTTGCCCGCGAAGCCGGAAGGCTTAGTGATCCGACACTTCGCCAGGATATTGCGCAGGCGATCGCTTACAAAAAGCTGAACGCACTCAACACTGAGCGTGCGAAAGCAGATCTGGAGCAAGGCACATCGTCGTCAATAATGAGCCTGGGCAAGCTTGCAATGTCTCGTATCCTCCATGAAGAAGCACGAGTGCGCACCGCAATTCTGGGTGCCGAAAGCCTGTTCGAAGGCGAACAGTTTCCCCGAGCAGAAGATGCAAACTTTCTGAGTCTGAACGCCTACTTCACATCGATCGGCGGCGGCACAGATCAGATTCAGCGAAACATCATCGGCGAGAGAGTGCTGGGCTTACCCAAGGAGCCAGAGGTCGATAAGACTGTGCCTTTCAGGGACGTTCGAACCAGCTGAGTGTGATCAGACACCAGGCGCGGTGCCTTAGGCAGACCACTGCGCCAGAGTCTGTTTCTCAAACGCCAACAGTCTGGCAACTCTATCGCGCTGTGACACGCGGGGGAACGCACGCGCGATCCATTGCACAATTGCGACGTTCTCTGTTAACACTTCACCATCGACGACGAGCACCGGCACCTTGTGTTTCGGGTTCAGTTTCAGATATTCAGGACCGATGTGTTCGCGCTTCATGAAATTCACCACCCTGACATCAAAATCGGCACCCGCTTCAGACAAGGTGACGTAAGGAACTAAAGAACAGGCGATGGGGGCGTAGTAAAGTTCAATTTTCATTGTCACGGTTTCCGTGAAGGCGGTGTAATTGACCACCGCCGGTCGGCGAACGCAAAAAAAGGCCTGACCGTCGCGAGACGATCAGGCGCTGAAGGTTAAGGACTAACCACCATTAGTTGGCAAGGGTACCGATCACCATCTCGCCACCCCACAGACTGGAGCTGCAATCTAGAACCGCGTTGCGATGACGCATCAGCGACTGCCCATCCGGGCTTGCGAGAATCGCACCGACGAAGCTGGTCCATGCTGTGGCATTTTCAAAGGTGCTGAACAAATACCGAACCGCCGCATTCGCCCCGGTGATGGGGCTGATCATATAGCTTGCCTGAGGTGCATTGTTCCCCATGGCACTGAACACGCCGTTCACGTGACTGGTCAGGTCTCCCATGTCGGCCTCACTTACGCCTTTGTTGAAGAAGCAGGTAAAAGCAGAGATCAGAACGTTTCCAGTGGCACCCGGTGCCACGCGCTGAAAGGTCGGGGTGATCGTTGCTAACCCTGGCGAGCAATCCGCCACCGCATCAAATCGACCCTGCACATCTGCCAGCGCTTCCGCTGCGTTACCAGCATCCATCGAGGCACCGAAGGCAGCCAGGTTCTCATGCGCCGTAAACCAGACAAAATCTATGGGTGCATCCCCTTTGATTTTGTTCCAGATAAACGATGGCTCCGGAGTGATACCCGCTTTTTCAGCCTGCTTCACGTAGTAGTCGCGCGCGGCCATAAGGTCCTTCGGACCTTTACCGGGATTGTAGTTGCACTGATAGACTTCGAGTACAGCGGGTGGCTGCATTTCTGCCGCCTGTGCGGTAACCCCGAAAAACACCAGGGGTGAAAGAAACAACGACGCCAGGATAGATCCCGGCAGACGAGATATTCTCATGTCATTCTCCTTAATTAACAATGTCATCAACGAATTGTTGATGAAAGAGGATTAAAGGAACGTACAGCGTACTTCTCACCAATCTGCACAAAACGATGCGACGTCTCAATCACGCACCTTAGTCGCAGCCCCTTCCCCGTTCCAGTTTCCCGCATATCCTCAAGAAAAACAACCTAACCAGATGAGCCCCTCTTTTAGCCTGTCGGACCAACTTTCCGGGCGTCCTGGGAGGTTCCTCCAAAGGCTGCAAGCAACGCAGGTGATCTGAGAGATATGCTATGTTTCGTTACTCGTGACCCTGGCAAACGGGTCCACGGCCGTTGGACTATATAAGAGGGAAAAACAGATGAAGCTCGGCATGATGTTGGGGTTCGAAGACTCAATCAAAACCATCACAACCATTTCACGCGAGGCGGAAACAGCAGGAATTCACTCCCTGTACACCGTTGACGCGGGTCGCAGCGCAACCATCACGGCGGCGGCGGTGATTAACGCAACACATCGTGCACGTGTGGGCACCTACATTGTAAATGCCTATGCCCGGGAGCCATGGATGACGGGTATTGAAGCACGCGATCTGAACGAGATCAGTGGCGGTCGTTTCGTCCTGGGTGTTGGCACCGGAAACCTCCATTTCAATGATCTGTACATGGGCATCGACTCATCAAGATCGAGAGCCAAAATGCGCGATTTCATTGAAATTGTGCGAGCGGTTGTCAGCGGGCGCGCAGGTGAGCGGGTTCGGTACCAGGGGCATACCCACCGCATACGCTGGCGTGCGTCATGGGACCCAGTGACAGATACACTGCCCGTCTATCTTTCTGCCTCGGGGCCCAAAATGGTCAGGTTGGCCGGTGAAGTGTCTGATGGCGTTGGTGTGGGCATCATGTCGTCAGTGGAATTTGTGCGCGATATCGTGCGCCCCAATGCGCGTGCGGGAGCGACTGCTGCAGGCCGCGATGCCGACGTGCTTGCTTTTCCCGTGGCTGCGACTGTCAGCATTAATGCTGATATCCAAAGTGCCCGCGACGCAAGCCGTGCATCCATCTGCAAACTGTTTCACCCTATTCCCCATCCATACTACGATTCACAGCTTCGCCAGCTGGGGTTCACTGAGTTTGCAGATCAGGCGTCACAACTGATGCCCGCAGGACGCATGCGCGAAGCTATGGATCTTGTTCCCGATGCAGTGATCGACACGATGACGATTACCGGAGATCTTGAGCAATGCGCGGCGAGGATCCAGCAATATGATGGCGTTGCCGACGAACTCATTCTGGCGCGAACGGCACAACGGGGAGAAGCTGACGGCATGGCCGCTTACGGTGACTTTTTTGAACTGGTTAGTCGGGTCGGCCGTTAGCCTGCGAGGCTGAGTACGTTCAAGAACATCGTTCCGCTGAACCAGCGCGTTTACTTTCGCCAGCCGTGAGGTTTCGTCCATCGCCCGGGTATTCTGACGTATCTGTCTGGCCAGGTAGATCAGAGTGGCGATAACACCGATGCTGCCGAGCAGTTCGCCGATTGCGCCGAGATCCTGAATGCTCACTGTAATTCGCCTGACTGCGACGGTTGATACCAGATCGGCGAAGACCAGGCGCGCTCCTGGTGCACGGCTGGCAGATCGGGATTTGGCTCGATGCCAAGCGCAATCGCATCCCAGGTGGACCAACGGCAGCTGGGGTTCTCCAGCACCCGGACGTAGTAGTAGGCCTGCTCAGCGGGTTTGAAGTTGGGGTCCGTCCAACTGCTTCTCAACATCACTGCGCCCGTGTCAGCACTGACGCTGCAGTTGCTGAGGTTCACTCTTGCGCCGTTGTCAGGGCAGCGGTGGGTGTCCCGGTCTGGAGACAAACCATCGGAGCAAGCCACGTCGTACACGGCTTCTTTCGCTTCGCCGTCTTCCACCCAGCCTTTAACAATCTGGGCACGCTGCAACCATCCGCCGTGGGGGTCGCGCGCAGCCCAGACCAGGAATCTTGGTGCTTGCTTCGACGGCGCATCCAACATCCCACCCATCG
>JAQBYL010000325.1 GCA_027622495.1 Pseudomonadota bacterium | reverse complement strand
GTGCCGGTGAAGATCGTGCAGGCGACTCTCCAACAGATTGGCTACCGTCGACTTGCCGGACCCGGACAGACCCGTCAACCAGATAACACAGGGGGTCTGATGTTTGATGGTGGCGCGATGTGCTTTGTCGACGCTCACCGCCTGCCAGACCACGTTGTCGGCACGACGCAGTGAGAAGTCAAACAGACCCACACCGACCGTGGCAAAATTTCGCCTATCGATCAGGATGAAGCTGCCGGTTGTGTGATTGGCAGAGTAAGGATCAAACGCGATCCGGTGGCTCAAACTCAGGTTGGCAACACCCACTTCGTTGAGCTTGAGCTGCTTGGCCGCCTGGGTTTCCAGTGTATTCACGCTGATCTGATGTTTGAGTTCGGTGATGGTTGCAGCAACTGTTCGTGTGGCACTTTTGAGGTAGTACTGACGACCAGGCAAAAGTGCTTCTTCACTCATCCATAAAATGTGTGCGGCCATCTGATCAGATAGTTGAGCAGTATCGTGCGCGGCGCACAGCATGTCACCGCGACTGACGTCGATTTCGTCTTTGAGGGTGACGGTGATGGCCTCACCGGGACCAGCCGCCTCTTTGTCGCCGTCAAAAGTAACAATCCGGTCCACGCTTGATCGTATGCCTGATGGCAGCACCTGAACGATGTCTCCAGGACGCAGAATGCCACCTGATATGGTTCCACTGAAACCCCGAAAATTCAGGTCCGGACGATTTACCCACTGCACCGGCATGCGAAACGGATGATCGTTGAGATCTACGGCCACCTGTACGTTTTCCAGATGGGCCATCAGGGTCTCGCCGTGATACCACGGCATGTTGTCACCACTGCTGGTGATGTTGTCGCCCTTAAGCGCAGAGATCGGTATACATTCAATATCCAGCGGCGGAAGGTCAGCTGCGAACTCCCGATACTCATGCTCGATCATCCGGAAGATTGATTCGTCGTAAGCAACAAGGTCCATCTTGTTGACAGCCACAACTACTTTTCGGATACCAAACAGAGCGACGATGTAGCTGTGTCGCCGCGTCTGGGTGAGCACGCCTTTTCTTGCGTCGACAAGAATTACAGCAAACTCGGCATTTGAAGCACCAGTTGCCATGTTGCGCGTGTACTGCTCATGACCAGGTGTATCGGCCACCACAAACTTCCGTTTGTCTGTAGCGAAATAACGATAGGCGACATCGATGGTAATGCCCTGCTCCCGTTCTGCAGCCAGACCATCCACCAGCAGCGCAAAGTCTATGTCCTGACCCTGAGTACCCATTTTTTTGCTGTCGGTTTCGAGAGCTGCCAGCTGATCATCAAAAATCAGTTTGGCGTCGTACAACAATCGACCAATCAATGTGCTCTTACCGTCGTCTACGCTGCCACAGGTGAGAAAACGCAACGTTGTTTTGCTGGCCTGGTCAGCAAGATAGGTTTCAACTTCGGTCCGGATATTCAGGTTTGCTGCCATCAGAAGTAGCCCTCCTGTTTTTTCTTTTCCATGGAGGCGGACTCATCATGGTCTATTGCGCGGCCTTCGCGTTCTGACGTGCGCGCCACAAGCATCTCCTGAATAATTCCGGGAAGATCAGTTGCCTCACTTTCAATCGCACCGGTCAGCGGATAACAGCCGAGCGTGCGGAAACGTACTTTGCGCATCTGCGGCTTTTCACCGGGTTCAAGCGGCAGGCGTTCATCGTCCACCATGATCAACATGCCATTTCGCTCAACCACCGGTCGAAGGGCTGCAAAATACAAAGGCACGATCGGGATATCCTCCTGGTAGATGTATTGCCAGATGTCGAGCTCTGTCCAGTTGGAGAGCGGGAAAACGCGCATGCTTTCGCCCTTGCGCACACGTCCGTTGTACAGCGACCACAATTCGGGACGCTGATTCTTCGGGTCCCAGCGATGGGTAGCACTGCGAAACGAAAATACCCGCTCCTTGGACCGGGATTTTTCCTCGTCGCGCCTCGCACCACCAAATGCGGCATCAAAACCATATTGATCCAGCGCCTGCTTCAAAGCCTGGGTCTTCATCACGTCGGTATGGACCTGTGACCCGTGTGTGAAAGGTCCAACCCCCTGGCTCACGCCGTCGGCGTTGGTGTGCACACGCAGATCCAGCTTGAGCTCACGCATCCGGTCATCGCGAAAACTGATCATTTCGCGGAATTTCCACGTGGTATCCACATGCAGAAAGGGAAACGGTGGCCGTGACGGATAAAACGCTTTCAATGCCAGGTGCAGCATGACGGAGGAGTCTTTGCCGATGGAGTACAACATGACCGGGTTTTCGCTTTCGGCCATGACCTCACGCATGACGTGAATACTCTCTGCCTCGAGACGCTGGAGATGAGTCAGGGGCTTTAGATTTGGGAGCAAGGGGGTCGCCTTCAATCCTTTTAAAGGTAGCGGCATTAGACCCAAGGCTTTGGTCAAGCACAACGATCTGGGTGTTATTTGCTTAAACCGATTGTAAACTTGCGCGCTTTGTCAGGTTCGTACTCCCATTTGACCTATTGCATCTATCTGCTCGCCTTTTCCGGCGGCTTTGTCATCATGTCGCTGGAACTGCTCGGGGGGCGGATACTCGCCCCGTTTTTCGGCGCAGACATCTACGTGTGGGGCAGCATCATTACGATCTTCATGCTGTCGCTGTCGTTCGGCTACCTGTTTGGTGGCCGGCTTTCGGTCAGGAATCCATCGGTCAGAGGTTTCGCCGGTATATTTTTAGCCGGTGCTGTGTTTCTCGTGCCGCTGATCTTCTTCGGTCAGAACATCATGGAGTGGGTGTTCGCCTATATCGAAGACCCACGCTACGGGTCGCTGGTCGCCTCCAGCATCCTGTTCATCGTCCCAACGGTGATCCTCGGTATGATTTCACCCTACTCTGTGCGTTTACTGGTCAAGAACACGCATCAATCCGGCCAGGTCGCCGGTCGACTGTACTTTGTGTCTACCCTGGGCAGCGCGATCGGAACTCTGGGCACCAGCTTTTATTTCATTCTCTGGTTCGAGATGAACACCATCCTGACCCTGCTGACGATGGTTCTGCTGATCATGTCTGGAATTGCTTTTTTTGCACAGCGTTTCGCCGGCACGCAGGTCGAGCCATGATCGGTTCGCGCATCCGCGCCCTGCTCGCCTGCGCGGTGATCGCGCTTACTGCGAGCGCGCAGGCCGAAATCATCTATCGCGACCAGTCCCTGTATCAGACGATACTGGTCGATCAGCGCGGTTCGGTGCTGTGCCTGCAGTTCAGTGTGAGGCAGGACCAGCGCAACCAATCCTGTGTTGATCAGCGTAACCCCCGCAAAATGGTTTTTGGCTACACCCAGATGATCATGGCTGCGTTGCTCCTTAACCCTGAACCTGAGTCCATCCTGATGATCGGCCTCGGCGGAGGCACGATTGCGGTCGCGCTTGCAGAACTATTCCCGCAGGCATCCATTGAAGTCGTGGAGATCGACCCTGCTGTGGATGAGGTTGCGCGCCGCTATTTCGGTTTTCAGGAAAACGAGCACATCAATGTCACCATCCAGGATGGTCGGGTATTCACCAAACGAGCGGGTCTCAAAGGCAAAAAATATGACCTGATCATTCTGGACGCCTTCAACGGCGACTACATACCGGAACATCTGATGACCCGCGAATACCTCGAGGAAACCAAAGCGCTGCTCACCAGCAATGGCGTTATTGCTGCCAACACCTTTGCGATCAGTGACCTCTACGATCACGAATCGGCGACCTATGCCGCAGTCTTCGGTCAGTTCTTCAATCTGCGTCGGGCGGATACTTCGAACCGGGTTATTTTTGCGTCTGAAATGCCGCTCCCCAGCGTCTACGTGATGGCTGCCCGGGCAAAGGATCTGGAAGAATCCCTCAAGCCCTATGGTGTGCCGATCAAGACCTATCCACGGGCAATGCTGGAGCCGGCAAAATGGGATAAGGATGCCCGTGTGTTAACTGATCAGTACTCACCCGCCAATCTGCTTAACCAGAAGTAACCGTCTCTGGCTGCTGCCACTTACGCCTGAGAATTCTGCCAGTACTCGTCTTTCAACAAGCGCTTGAACAACTTACCGGTAGGATGCCGGGGCAACTCCGCGCGAAAGTCGATCGATCGCGGACACTTGATATGTGATAACCGCTCGCGACAGAAGTCCATGAGTTCGACTTCGAATGTTGCGCCTGCGCGCGCCATATCCATCGGTTGGACTACCGCTTTGACTTCTTCGCCAAAGTCCGCGTTAGGCACACCGAACACCGCAACGTCCATGACCTCAGGATGAGATATGAGGACGTTCTCGGCCTCCTGAGGATAAATGTTCACACCACCCGAGATGATCATGAAGTGCTTGCGATCGGTCAGGTAAAGATACCCATCGTCGTCCAGGTAACCCAGATCACCCAATGTCGACCAGCCGGCCGGGTGGCGCGAACCGCTGGTTTTTTCCGGATCGTTGTAGTACTCGAAGACGCCACCGCCGCCAAAGTAAATGGCCCCGGTTTCGCCGGTTGGCAGTTCGTTTCCATCGTCGTCACAGATGTGTATCTCGCACCCTAACGGTCGACCAACCGAACCCTTGTGTGCCATCCATTCCTGCGAATTGAGTTGCACAAAGCCATTGCCTTCGGTCCCGGCGTAGTACTCAAAGATCACCGGCCCCCACCAGTCGATCATCGCTTCCTTGACGTGTATCGGACAGGGTGCAGCTGCGTGGATCACGCATTGCAGTGATGACACATCGTATCTGGAGCGGACTTCCGCAGACATCTTTAACATGCGAACAAACATGGTGGGCACCCACTGGCTGTGGGTGATGCCGAAATTCTGGATGCACTCCAGTGCCTGCTCAGCCTCAAAATGCTCCATCACTACAACCGGTGTGCCGTAGCGCAGACAGCCCATCGTGAACGTGAGAGGTGCCGAGTGATACAAAGGTGCAGGTGACAGGTAGACAGAATTTTCGTTTGCGCCGTACAGCGCAGCGAGCAGATTGAAGCCAACTTCCTCGCCATAACCGGTTTCTGGCAGGGCTTTTTTAATCCCTTTCGGGAAACCAGTGGTGCCGGAAGAATACAGCATCGATGCGCCTTCGGCCGGATCGGCAATCATGCCCTTGGGCTGACCAGCGATCGCCTCTTCCCAGGATTTAA
>JAQBYL010000324.1 GCA_027622495.1 Pseudomonadota bacterium | reverse complement strand
CAGTGGGTCGCCACCAAGCACGTCTGGCCGGCCAACGATCGAACACCAGGCTCACCTTCAAGACCGCTTTCAGTTGCGGACTTTCTACAGATGCTCATCGACTTTCTGCGGGTTAATGACCGTGTTTATGCTGCAGAATATTCTGCTGAAGGTATGGCGAACGATCAGCCGACCTTTGAGCTTGCGGCAGCATCGCAAGACTGGTTGATGGCCAGTGCGCATATACGCGAAAGCGGCCCGTTGTGGATATCTGGCCTAGACGAAGGGTTAGATGGTAGTGCGCAGAAAACTCTGCTTGACGCCGCTGGCTGCATCTTTCGTCGATTACAGCAGGTTGATGGCAAAAAAGACCGAGCCCGTATGCAGGTCTGGATCGAAAGGTTGGTCACTCATCATCAGGGTAATTTGAAAAAGTGGCTGGATGAAGCGGAAACGACAGACCAGCATCGACACAACTGGCACGTGGTGATGGATCTCGGCCTGACCCTGGTCAGAATCCTGTTTGGTGAAAACGTGTTATCACTCGGTTTTCGGTCTCTTGATAAGCATGACCTCAAGATGTTGCTTGAGAAATACCATGCTCACCCGAAGGCCCTGTCGTCAGCGTTTCTTAAGATGGTCTACGACTCACTGTTTGCTTTCGAACAAGGTGATCCATTGAGGCCGCGTCTGGCGGCAGGGGCGGCCATCAGAACCGTGCTCTCAATGTTCCTGAACTATAAGGGTTCGGTGCTGTGGAAACTGAATGCAGGGGTTGGTGATGCCATCTTTACGCCTTATTACAAGCTGCTCAAACACCGCGGTGTGAAGTTCAGATTTTTCCACCGGGTAACGGCGTTGCGTGGGGCTGGTGGCAACATCAATAGCATCGATATTGCTCGTCAGATGCGGCTCAAGAAAGGCATTGCAGATTACGATCCGCTGTGCCGGGTTGGTGATCTCGACTGCTGGCCCGATCGCCCCAGATACGAACAGTTGCGCAAGGGGCGTAAACTCGAGCGACGCGCTGACAATCTGGAATCGTTCTGGTGTCGCTGGCAGTTCAGCGGTTATGAAAAAGCCAGGACGTTGCGCCGGGGGAGAGATTTTGACGCGGTGATCCTGGGGATCGGACCGGGTGCGTTCCAGCACCTGTGTAAAGATCTGAACAGTAACAGAAAGTGGCGCCGGATGGTCAGGTCCACAGCCACAGTGCAGACACAGACCATGCAGTTGTGGCCGTTGCTGGACTTGAAAGAACTGGGCTGGGTGCACGGTCCGGTTCAAGCCGGTTTTGAAACAACCGGTTATTCGACCTGGGTGGATATGTCGCATCGGTTGGCTGAAGAAAGCTGGGATCTGCCAAAACCGGAAAGTTCAGCTTCGTTCTGTGGGGTTCTCGAAGATGCACCGGCGATACCCGATGCAGACGGGTGGAAATTTCCAAGGTTGCAGGACGACCGTGTGAGCGCCTGCGCCACGCACTGGCTTCGGACAAACGTCAGCCACATCTGGCCAGAAGCGTTTGATCCCGACGGTGAGTTCCGTGAGTTCATTCTCAAAACACAGCACGATGTGGATGTGCCCGGGCTGAGTCAGCAGTATTTCAGAGCCAACATCGATCCGTCAGATCGCTGCGTCCTTTCTTTGCCCGGCTCTGTCAGACATCGACTCAGTGCAGGCGAGTCGGGCTTTAACAATCTCTTTCTCGCCGGTGACTGGGTGAACAACGAATTCAACGTCGGGTGTGTCGAAGCCGCTACGCTTGCGGGTCTCGCTGCCGCGCGGGCGGTCGAACAGGCTGATCTGAAACAGTAGCCCAGCTCAGTGCTTATTCGGTGGTGGATCGCTCCGAAAGAAACCCGGCGTCCGCCAGCCATTCACCGAAGCGTTCGATCCAGCGATCCGATGGCAGGTCTGTTGTAGAGCGTGATGCTGTCGCCCGCCAGGCCCAGTTGATCGTTTGACGCAGCGGTTTTGCTGATCGGGCAGGAAAGGTGTGAGGGTAGGCACCGAAACATTGGTCACAACTTCGGTATTGATCCGGGTGCCGGACCTTCGTACAACCGGACGGGCTCAGCGGCGACGGCAGAGACTGCCATCAACAACCCGCACCACAACCCGATAGACCGTTTTGAAAAAACCGGTTTCGCTGACAAGCTCATGTGCATGATCCCGTTAGATTTTGTTTCATGCTAGGGGGCTCAAAGTCGGGTGGCAATCGTTTCGGCGGCCTGGTTGCCAATGAGTGGCGGTTTGGTTAGTTTGCGGGTGTGAGGGTGAATTGTTGAGGTAGGTGAATGGCCCATCCCGTACTGACAGATGAGCAGAAACGCAGCTTCCATCGCGACGGCTTCATCGTTGTTAAAAACGCCGCCAGTGATGCTCTGGTTGAGGCGGCACGTGCGCGGATCAGATCCGCCGAACGAGGTGAAAATCTCGGCAGCACGAAAGAGATGCTCGATCTGGTAAACGCCTCCTCGGTCACATCGATCCTCAATGACGCCATGGGTGAGTTCGACCCGCCATCTGCCTGTCAGGTTGGTGTGTTGAAGAAAGTTCAGCCAGGTGAGCGCTATAACAATCTCGGTTACGTGGATCGGGACATGCCGTATTACGGTGCCGAACTTCACATGGATGGCAACATCACCATCGCGTCACCGCAGGAAGTGCAGCAGGGTTCGCCTGATGAGATCTATCGGCGCCACTTTGCCTCAGGCCCGAGTGGTGATCTGGGGCGCAGTGCGGCCGTCATGGGCCACAACATGACCCCCATGTTTCAGGACCCGCAGATGACCCTTGGTCTCGGCAGTTTCACCGCGTTTGTGTTCGTCTGTCTCAATGACCAGATGCAGCCTGGATGTGGTCAGACATCCCTTCTCAAAGGCGGCCATCATGCAACGGAAAAGTTCTTTCGCTGGCAGTTCGAAAGCAACGGGCACCTGGGGCCGGAAGGTCCCGGCTGGCCCCGTCTGAATTATGATGCACCTAACCGGTGTGGTATGAACTATCTGCCCGATGCAATTCATGATCAGTTCACAGATGACGATTCGCTTGCAACCCCGGACGGACGCCGCTGGCCACAACCGGTTCAGATTCTCATGCAGCCAGGTGATGCCTGCATTGCCATGTATCACATACCCCATTCCGGTTCGCGAAACGAAAATGGCAGCGAATCGCGCAAGAACATCATTTTTCGTATCCGCAATAAAAAACGCCAGCCCGGCAAAACGTTGACCGGTTTGTCGGATCATCCTGATCGCGGCTGGAAGGGTGAGTTTCTTGAGTACGAGGATGGCAACGATCCCTGGGCGCGCTCCAAATACGCCATGTGCAACATGTGGGATGAGTGGCAGGGTATGCAGCACATTGTCTTGCAGGAGCAGAAATCACAGTGACCGATGTAGACGTTGTAGTCGTTGGGGGAGGGATAGGCGGTGGTTCCCTGACCTGCAGCACTACTGACTTTCCTGGAGGTTTGCCAGACCGACGGTTCTGATTGGGGTGATCAGCCGGGCATCATCGATGACGTTCTTGATCTCGCCGGTTTTTTCATCGAGCACAACAATGCTCGAGCCGCGATCCTGCCGGTCATACACCGTCAACCAGATTTCATCTCCGGCCGCATTGAATTGCGGGTAGATCACGCGGGCAGTTGTCGATTGTTCTTTGATCGGCGATGTGATCGGTATCTGTCGCGGTGGCGCCTCGAGATCGTTGAGGTCGAAGGTTAGCACACTGCCGCTGAAGTTCGGGTCTGAGTTGAGCGCCATATCGGCCCACAGGCGAGTGGATGACCGATGGGCTGCCTGCGAGAAAGATCCACCTCCGGGCAAAGCAAGGCGAGCGATAACCTCCTGTGCCTCAACAGAGATCATCTGGATCTCCTTTGCGTACATCGAGCCCACTGCCCAGAGCACACCAGAGGTAGGGCTCTGAAGCGTTGCGCCACTGGAGGCTTTGGATAGATCAGAAACCAGAAAGGTCTTTTCCACTTCGCCGGTCTTCCTGTTCACCACGATCACGTTGCCGTGATCGGTGGGGTACATGAGCTTCTGATTTTTTAAATCCGGGACACCGGGCTGCAGCAGAGGATACGTTCCGAGCAACGTCGCCTGATTGGAAGCATCGGTTGCTTGCAGATCGAGACGATACAGGTTGCCCTGGGCACGGGTCGTGATAAGGACACTGTGCTGATGCAGTGCACTGACCTGACCGATGCTCTGTTCAACACCATTAATTGGTGCCAGCGAACGGGTCTCAAGCGGTTTAAGCGTTCTGGCATCAAGCACCGAATATTGGGCTGGCGAATAGGCACCGGCGACAAGATAGTCATCCTGCACAGCAAACGAGCGGGCTTCGTAACCGATCCGCACGCTCGCAACGACCTGCGGTTGTGCCATAAAGAGATCGATCATGACCAACTCGCCACCCCGCGACAGCACATACAACAGACGATCATCTGCAGACAGCTCAATCTGATGGGGGGCAATGCCGGTATCGATGACGCTGAGCACAATCTTATTGACCGCATCGATCAGGGCAATATGACCGGTGTCATGCAGAAGCGATACAAACAGATTGTCTGCGCTCTGAGCGAATTCCCGCCGGGTGGGACGATCTTTGCGATCCACTACATTGCGCCACCCTTTGAGCACACTGTCGGGTGACAGAACGGCAGACGGGGTGACATCCAGAACCAGATAACGGGCAAGCAGTTGCATGTCTTCGGGAGACAGACGGTCGGAGGTCCCCCAGTTGGGCATCCCCCACGGTGTGCCGTAGTGAAGGATCGAGCGGATCTGCTGGGTGCCGACATCACGCATTCGAAATGCCTGTAATGCGCTCCCAGCCGCCCCTTGCCGGTCTACACCATGGCACACGGCACACCGGTGGTTATACAGATCAGCCGCCCGGTCCAGCTCTGTGCGGATTATCGGCTGCTGTTCGGGGGTTTGCGAACCGCTGGCGCGGATGGCGGCAACCTGTTCCACCGTTACACGCTCAAAGCCAGACTTCGTCAAACCGCCCAGATAGTTCAGTATGTCTGCAACCTGCTCGTTGCCAAGATTCGCCCAGGAAGGCATGAGCGGTACGCTGTGCCCTCCCAGATCACCGCCGCGACTGAAGTTTCCATTCAACACCGCGCTGATGGCATCGTCGGCCTCGAGACCTGCCAGTCGACTTACAAGAGAAGGAAAAAAC
>JAQBYL010000323.1 GCA_027622495.1 Pseudomonadota bacterium | reverse complement strand
TCAGAGACGGTGCTTGCAGCCAGAAAGTACGGGAGCCAGGGCTGTATCACGCGGGCGATTGGTGAAGACACCATTCACTTCACACCCAGCATCGTCACCGCAGACCTGCCTCCTGCTGAAACTACACCGTGGCCCATGGGAGACGTTATCTCAAAAGAACCGTTTCCCGCCGAACTCGATATGCTCAAAGTGGCACAGGCGATCGAGCAGGGTTTTGGTCCGGCCGAGGCGATGACCCTGGGTCTGCTGGTAACCTACCAGGGTCGCATCATCAGCGAGCGGTATGGCGAAGGGATCGACATGCACACCCCGCTTGAAAGCTGGTCTATGGGCAAGAGTCTAACCGGTGCACTGATGGGCGTGCTGATCCAGCGTGGCGTGTATGAGTTGTGGCAACCGGCGCCGATACCGCAGTGGCAGGGTGAAGGTGACTTACGAAAGCAGATCCGTATTGGCGACATCATGCGCATGTCTTCCGGGATCCGCATCCGTGCACCGCAGGACCCGGACTTTGATCCCACCCTTGGGTATCCGGATCATGTGTATCTGTATACCGGCCGCATCAACTCGTTCGAATTCGCCGCAACCCGCCCGCAGCAATGGCCACCCAACACAGTGGGAAGGTATCGCAACAGCGATCCGGTGCTCACCAACTACCTCATCCGTCTGGGTGTGGAAGCATCAGGCGAGGATTACCACTCGTTCCCGCAAAGAGCGCTGTTCGACAAGATCGGCATCCGCGACGCGGTGCTCGAGACAGACCCGTACGGCAACTTCCTGACTCAAGGTTATGAGTTTCTGCCCGCGCGGGATTGGGCGAGGCTTGCCAATCTCTATCTGCAGGATGGCGTACACAATGGCGAGCGTCTGTTACCGGAAGGGTACGCCGACTATGCGCGAACGCTGGCACCGGCCTGGGTTGCCGACGGCCGGCCGGTATACGGCGGCGCATTCCAATGGATCAATGGCCCCGACAATTTTCCGGTGCCTGCAGAAGCAAGCTACTTTGCCGGTGCCGGTGGCCAGTTCACCCTCATGATACCGAGTCATGGTCTGGTGGTGGTTCGACTCGGCAAGTACAAGGGGGCGCAAGCGGGGATGCAGGCGCTGAATGCCGGTCTTGAATTGCTCATGCAGGCAGTCCCGGCGTTGGCTACCCAGAGATAGAGAGCCGGTCGTGCCAAAGCGAGGAGTTCAACAAATATTGTTCAACGGGTGCAGGCGAAATTCGCGGCCACCCGGTCACTGCCCGAACCGCTCCAGGTGGCTCGTTCGGGGTACGCACACAGTGGCCGCGACTCCCTGGCGCTTCCTTTAGTGTCGGGAAAATAGGCGGTCAGAGTTGACGGTGCCTGGTCTTTTTCGACCCACTCTTCTAACGCGGTGAGGTAGTCGACGGTCGAAGGGCCGGGACCGCCGCCACAGTGCAGCACACCCGGCAGCAGAAAAAAGCGGAAGTAGTCCGGGGCTTGCGCGTCAGCGCGGGTGACTGCTTCGTAGTACTCGGTTGAAACAAGTGCCGACAGCGCGGGATCTGCCCAGCCGTGCCACATCAGAAGCTTTCCGCCCCGGTCATTGAAGGCAGAAAGATCTTGAGACGTCGCATTAAGAACAGATCCCATGAGTCTCGACGTCTGCTCGTAATCGGCAAACTCCTGCTCCGTGTATTTCCAGTCAGGGTCCTGGTGGATGAAGTACTTGAAGATACCGTTACTGAAACCCGCCTGCAGAGTCGGCACGCCCGGGGCAATCGGTGCAGGTCCCCCGACAATCCAGGGAACCCAACCGCCAGCTTCGGCCTCACCGCCGAAGGGAAACCCCGCAATGATCTGCTTGCCAGTCGCATCTTTCGGACCGTCATACACGATGCTGATTGCGCTCCGCTGGGCGTCGGTCAGGCAATTGGCGGCCGGCACGTTCTCTGCACAGGCGGCGATGTTGTTGAGATCGAAATTGCATTCCCGTGGATCGTTGAGGATGCCATCAGGCAGACCGTCGAGACTGTCGCAGCTTTTGAGAATTTCGCTCTGCAGCAGTTTCAGGTTTTCCTGGGTCACAACTGATCGACTGATATTCTGCGGATCGGGATACATACGCTGCTGAGTCTGGAGGCCTTGTGCGGCAATCCCCGACCAGTTGAATGCCGGTGCACCTGCGATGATGCCGTCGAAGTCGGCGGGGTAGCGCTGTGCTTCCATCAATGCCTGACCCCCACCGCGCGAACAACCAAAGAAGTAAGATCGATCCACCGGCTTGCCGTAGTACAGATGGGTAATTGCTTTGGATACTTCGGCGGTGCGGTGAACGGCGACGTGGCCAAAGTTGACTAACCGCTCGAGGTTGTTCAAAGCCCAGGATGCGTCAACACCAGCGCCTTTGTGGCCGGTGTCGGTGCCCACTGTGGCGTAACCGCGTTCCAGCGGATTGGTAAAACGCAGTGCGGAGTTCTGCACCGACCCGACGAAACCGCCACCACCCCCCATCAGGAATTTGCCATTCCAGACTTCCGGCAGCAGGAGTTCGAAGTTGATTTCCGGGCCGATCACGCCAACGACCTTGCAGTGTGGCACGGGCTCGGCGATCTGTTCTGTCGTCAGTATCTGCACATCGGGCAGAATGAACCCCGCGACGTCCCGGCAGTCTTTTGCGGCAAACGCCGGGTCACTCAGCAGAAGGGCAGTAACGGTCAGAAACAGACGTATGCGCATGACTGATCTCTTGAAAGGCAAGACAGCACAAACCTACCACCCTGGCGTCCTTGCGGCCAAGGGTGTCGTGGTGCGAGATTACTGGTAGTGAAACCAGCGGGTGATCACCAGGTCGCCTGTTCGAGGTCGGGGCACACCTGCCTGTCGCATCGGCTCTTCTGGTGAGGTCGGTGCACATGGGGTAGGCTGGTGTTGTCGACTGGTGAGTAATCAAGGTGAGGTATATGAGTGAACAGAAACAGCTGCCCGCAGGGTTCGACTGGCGGGCATTTACACCCGAAGATTCGCCGAAAACTCCAATGGACGTCATGGCCGATCCAGTCCATCAGAGCCTCGCCACAGCGACGGTGGTGCAGGGTGGTCCGGCCTACGGTTTCACCAGTTCAGTCTTTGACTTCAGTCAAGGTCGCAAGGTTGCGACCGGGCGGGTCTTCGACCTGCTGCAGACTGCCCGGGAAAAACCAGTCGCCCTGATCTTTGGCTCCTACACGTGACCGCCTTTTCGCGCTCAGTTGGGCGCATTACACGATATGTGGGAAAAGTGGGGTACCAGAGTTGAGTTCCTGGTGGTGTACATACGCGAAGCCCACCCTGAAGAAGGTTGGGTGGTCACCCCGAATCGGGATGAAGGCATCCGGGTGAACGATCCTGTGAGTACTGAAGATCGAGTTGAGGTTGCTGCGACCTGTGCAATCAACCTGAAAATCCGCATGCCGGTGGTGGTCGACGATGTCGATGATGCGATCGCCTGTGCCTACGGCGGTTTGCCTGATCGCCTGTACCTGGTGGGGACGGACGGCAATATTGCGTTTCAGGGCAAGCCGGGACCCTGGGGTTTTGATCCCGCAGCGCTTGAGGAATCGATTCGATCTCTGGTGGCGTAGCCTTGGTGGACAGGGGTAAATGTCCTGGTGGCGTTTAATCTTCTGAAACCCTGCCACCGAAAACCCGTTCATTCGCTTGGTCGATCGCCGAAATGAACCTTTCCCTGACTGTCGGTCCAGGTGTGGATGTCTGCTACCAGCGCTGTAATCCTCAGTAAATTCTCAAGTACCTATGAATGCGACAGACCCGCAAGGATTCGTTAGTATTCCCGCCGGTTAAAATCAGGTCAGGAGTTATAGAAAAGTGCATATCAACCCTCTCGCTTATCGCTTTTTCACTGCGATTGCGCTGTTCGGCGCGTTACTCGCTTCAGCGCCCGCGCGCGCCGACGAGTTCGATGACACCATTGAGACGTTCAAGCGTGCTGGCGCCAGTGCGGAGTTTTTTGAGAGCAGTTATGGCTACGCGGTGTTCCCCACCATCGGCAAAGCCGGTCTTGGTGTGGGGGGTGCGCGTGGCAAAGGCCAGGTCTATGCCGCAGGCGTGCCGGTAGGTTCCGCCACCATGACTCAGTTGTCGTTTGGCTTTCAGGCCGGTGGGCAGGCGTTCAGTCAGATCATCTTTTTTCAGGATGAGCGATCGTTTACTGAGTTCACTTCCGGCAACTTTGAATTCAGTGGTACCGCGAGTGCGGTAGCCATCACAGCAGGGGTATCGGCGGGAACCGGCACCACCGGCGCCAGCGGAGGTGTCAGTGCAGGCAAAAACGATGCTTCGACGGTGGGCACCTACTATAAAGGCATGGCCATATTTACTGTCGCAAAAGGCGGGCTCATGTATGAAGCTGCCGTCGCCGGACAGAAGTTTTCCTATCAGCCGAACTGATGTGATGCCCGTTTGTTGTTGATTGGAATACCGCCGACGTGGGAAAGGTGTGGTTTATCAGTACCCGGTCGGTAATGACGGTGATGTTGTGGCTGTTGGTGACACCGGTTGCGCTGGCCCAGCAGGAACCGGATAAGCAGCCTGCACGGGGGGCGGCTCAGGCGCAGGCCACCCGTCTTACACTCGAACCGGTCTTAGATGGTCTGGTCGCAAGCGACGCCGCATGGAATGGCGTGGCACCCGCACAGGGCAATTTCTGGCAGGTTCAACCCGCCGAAGGTCGACCCGCCACCCAACGGACGGAAGTCTTCATCGGCTACACTGATACTGCCCTCATCATCGGCGTGATCTGTCACGACGAAGAACCTGACAAAATCATCGTTTCTGACACCCGGCGGGATTCGGCGCTGGACGATATAGACAGTTTTCAGGTCATTATCGACGGCTTTCTCGACCGGCAGAACGGTTTTGTGTTCGGCACCAGTGCAGCCGGCGTTCAGTACGACGGTCAGGTCATCAAAGAGGGCTCAGGCGCCTTCGGCTCCGGTGGAGGTGGTTTTAACCTGAACTGGGATACCAACTGGGATGTGGCGGCACAGGTGACCGAAAGCGGCTGGAGCGCGGAGTTCCACATCCCCTTTAAATCGCTGCGCTACGGGTCGGGGGATGTGCAGACCTGGGGAATCAACTTTCAGCGCAATATCCGGCGCAACAACGAGATCGTTTACTGGGCGCCGCTTGAGCGTCAGTACAATCTTTATCGCGTTTCGGATGCAG
>JAQBYL010000322.1 GCA_027622495.1 Pseudomonadota bacterium | reverse complement strand
CGCTGCGGTCCTGAACCATCATGCGCCGATCTGTTCTGCGCTCAGATCAAGAATGTCGGTCCAGACTTTCTCCATGCGCGGTTGCCATTTCTTGAGGATGGGTGATCTGCACTGATCGTCTTCGAGCTCTTCGACGTGTTTCAGATACAGATACATGAAGGCCGATACGCGGGCGTTCACCACGCAGTGCACCCAGGTTTTTTCCTGCGCAAAGGCTTTCATGGTGCCGATAAAGGCGCGTACATCACTCAAGGTCGGATTGGCAAAATCCACCGGGATCTGCAGGTAGCGCATCCCCAGCCCGGTGACAATGCTGCCTTCGTTGGCGATGGCGTGGTCTGAGCTCGGCAAGGCGAGGTTGATCACAGTAGTAAAACCGGCGTCGGCGATGGCGCCGAACTGATCTGCCTGCGGCTGACCGGAGGTTCCCACCCGATCGGTCAGCTGAACATAGTTATGTATCGCATCGAGATCACTCACTTTTCGTCCTTTTTCAACTGGTGTCTTCAGCTTGTGGGCAGATTGGCAGGTGGCCTTGCCACGTACGCAGTTTTGTCGTGAGCGCTAAAGCCATATGCACGGTAGAAAGCGTGCGTGGCCTCCAGCCGCGAACCGGTCTGCAGCATGACCTTGTAGCAGCCGCTTTTCCAGGCCAGACCCAGAGTAGGTTCTAGCAGCCGCCGACCCAGGCCGCGTTTGCGCAGAGTTTGATCGGTTACCACATTCTCGATGACCTTCGCTGAACGTATCTGGAGTTCCATCACCTCAACTGATCGAATCGGCGATTAAAGCAAGGTGAGCTTAGCTTGAGCGTTGATGCCTAACAACCGTGGCGCATGAACAGGCTACGAGTTATAACTTCTGGCACTTTGTAATGTGCAATTGCAGGGGTGCAGAATGACCCATCGACCGAAAAATGGCTGAATTAACTGTAGCGGACTAGATTTACCCAGGCTATGGGGCCAACGCAGCCGTACTGCAATCGCAACGTACCTCAGCGCAACGTACCTTAGGAGGTGCCATGAAAACCGTCCACGATGTACTCAAGGGCAAAGAACCCGAAGGCCAGGAAGGCACCATTTATTCCATCGCACCGAATGATTCGGTATTTCACGCCATCGAAAGCATGGCCCACCGGGGAGTGGGAGCGTTGCTGGTGATGCAGGAGGAGCAGCTGATCGGCATCATTTCGGAGCGCGATTACGCACGTAAGGTCATCCTTAAAGGCAAGTCTTCAAAACAGACACCGGTATCCACCATCATGACTACCCAGGTCGTCACGGTGCCGCTGATCGAAACCGTGGACGCCTGCATGCGGCTGATGAGGCAGCACCACATCCGCCATCTGCCTGTGGTCAATAAAAAACAGGTGATCGGCATGGTCTCGCTGCGCGACCTGATGTCGGTCACCATTGCCGAACAGGCATCTACCATAAATCAGCTGGAACACTACATACGCGGTGAGGTCGGCTGATCGGCTTGATCAAGCGGCCATACCGCTAAGCCAGATACCGCCAGATCAGCGGGTGGTTTGCGCTCACCCGCAGGTGTTGCGTACCCACGCTGAACAGCAAATTCTTCGTTGTCGAATCAAACAGATCGGGTGTATTCTTCCGGGTCTGTCGAGGAGAAGTTGTGTCTGCGCTGTTCCGATCAACGGGCCTGTTAACAGGCCGGTTATTGCCTGTATTCTGTATGACGGTTGTTGTGGCTGCCAGCCTGAGCACAAGCACCCGGTCTGCGTACGCCGCACCTTTCGATGCTGCAGCAGAATCTGTGCTCGACTACCGCGAGCAGATTGGTACCCCGCAAGCCCAATGCAAACGCCTCACTACCCTCACATCCCCTGACCTGGCCATCGTCGAGGCCACCCTGATCACTGAAGCCGAAGTGGCCTACTGCCGTGTGCGCGGCGTAATACCGCTTGAGATCCGTTTCGAAATCACCCTGCCCACGCAATGGAACGGTCGGTTCTACATGTATGGGAACGGGGGTCTTGCGGGTACGCCGCCGGAAGACGAAAGCCGCAGATCCATTGCCCTGCAGGCGATGGAACATGGCTTTGCGACCGCTTATACCGACACCGGGCATGACAGCCGGGTGGAGACCGGTGGCACCTTTGCGCACGGCAAGCTGCACAAACTCATCGACTATGGTTTTCGCGCGGTTCATCTCACCAGTACCGCGGCCAAAGAGATCATTCAGGCGTATTACGCTCAACCGGCCAATTACAGCTATTTTCAGGGCTGCTCCACGGGCGGGCGCCAGGCGATGATTTCAGCCCAGCGCTTTCCCGATGACTTTGACGGAATTCTCGCGGGTGCACCGGCCGCCGACTACTCGGGTCTCAAGTTTGCTCAAGCATGGCGCAGCAAAGCGCTGATCGATAAGCCTTTCCGCGAGCAGGATGTAGAACGGCTCGCGCAGGTGATCTATGCGAAGTGTGACGGGATTGATGGCCTGGTGGATGGTCTGATTGACGATCCACGCGCATGTCCGTTCGACGTGCAGAAGGATCTTCCGAAGTGCGCACGCGGCGAAGAAAAGAATTGTTTCACCCAGGCCCAGGTGAGCGCCCTTGAGACCTATTACGCACCCGTGAAGCTCGCAGGCCAACAGGTTTATCCTGCGCATCCGGTTGGCAGCGAGATTCCCGGTCCCGCGGCTGGCGGGGCGATGCGTACTGGCTGGGTGCCCTGGCTGCTCAACGAACAGGGCCGAACTGTTCTGGATCTGCTCGGGTCCGACTTTTTCAGATACATGGCATTTGTGGCCGACGATGCTGAATACAACTGGACTGAATTCGACTTTGCAAGCGTGCCGGACAACATCGAAGAATTTCGCGCGATTGTTGACGCGCTCGATCCGGACCTGCGCGCTTTTCACGAACGCGGTGGCAAGCTGATCAGTTACTTCGGCTGGGCCGACCCCGACATCAATCCACTCACGGCGATTGATTATTTCGACGCGGTCGCAGGTCGAATGCCGATCGATGAGTTCTATCGACTGTATATGGTGCCGGGGCTGTTTCACTGTCGCGGTGGCCCGGGCTTTGAGCAGTTTGATCTCATGTCGCCGCTCATCAACTGGGTAGAAAACGGCGTGCGGCCGGACGCAGTAGTCGCCCATCGCACATTTGAAAACGCCGCGCAGACCAGACCGCTGTGCCCTCACCCGCAAAAGGCGCACTACAAAGGCAAAGGCGATCCCGCGCAGGCAGCAAGCTTTGAATGCAGGAAGTAAGCAGTGAATGTTGAAGATCTGATCACCAGGATTATCTCCGGCGCGGTATCACCACTTCCCTGTGAGGACGAAGGTGCCTGGTACGCCGAATGGGCGGGCCACAATCTGCACCTTCTTGATCCACTCACCATGGCTGCCTGGGGCGGGGCGATGTCTGATCGTCTGGCCTGGGTGTTCGTCTCCGGTTATCAGGCCGCAATACGATCCAGCTGTTCTATCCAGAACGCGCCTGGATGGTTAGCCCTGCTGGTGAGTGAAGATCGGAAAAAGGGCGAGTTCCCACCGGTCACCATCGGCCACAACGATCACGGTAGTGTGATGAACGGTGTGAAGACATGGGTGGCGGCTTGCGAACATGTGGATGAACTGCTGGTCAAGGTTGGCAACGGCGCATCACGCAAACTCGTGGCAGTGCCCGCAACTGCACAAGGGGTAGGTCTTGAAGCCAGACCTGATCCCATCTTTCTGCCGGAGTTAAGTCAGGGACAGGCGACGTTCCAGGACGTCAACCTGCCTCGCGCATGGCAGCGTGATCCCCAGGCGCTTGATGGGTTTGGGCCCAGCGAAGCGCTGCACGTTACGGTTGCACTCACCGGTTTCATGTTGAGCCATGTGTGCCGATTTCACGTTAAAGACAGCGGCGAGCAGGGAACCAGAGGGATGATTCGTACACTGGCGGCCCTTCTGGTGGAGATCTCGGAACCTGCAGAAATGTCCAACACTCACATCTCATCGGTTCTGGCCCGAATCGATGCCGGGCTCAAACCCATTGCCGATCGATTTGCCGCCTTGCTCGATAACAACGACTCCGATGCAGCGCTCCGCTACCGACGCGACGCCCATCTGGTATCGATGTACTCCTCCTCCATACAGGCACGCTCCGCCGCCGCCTGAGACCACATCGCCTGACCCGATGCGGGTCTGGCGTTTGTTTGGCTGTGCGGCTGTGTCAAGATAAAGCCGAACACAAAAGGAAATACCCATGTCTACCGTATTGATCACTGGTGCCAACAAAGGCATCGGTCTGGAACTCGCTCGTCAGCTGTCGGCACGCGGCGACGATGTGATTGCCTGCTGCCGCAATCCGGCTGCCGCTACCGATCTGAATAAGCTCGACAAAGCCCGCGTGGTGGTGAAAGAGGTTCACGTAGGCGATGCAGACTCTGTGGCAAAGCTGAAGTCCGACCTCGGCGATCGACCCATTGATGTGTTGATCAACAATGCTGGTGCTGCCGGTCCTGCGCCGCAGAATCAGTCGGCGTTGCAGATGGACTACGACGGTTGGATGGACACCTTTGCAATCAACACCATGGCACCGCTGCGTATGGTTCAGACTTTTCACGGCAACCTGAAAGCCGGTACCAATGCCAAGGCGGTTACCATAACCAGTCAGATGGGTGCTCTCGATCTGAACATGCCGGTGATGTACGCCTACTGCTCATCGAAAGCAGCCGTGAATAAGGTCATGCGCATGTTGTCGACTGAGCTTGCGAAGGATGGGGTAGCGGTGACGCTGATTCATCCTGGTTGGGTTAAGACTGATATGGGTGGGGCTGGTGCGGATATCACGGCACAGGAGAGTGCGGCGGGGATTATCTCGGTGGTTGATGGGGTGAGTGTTGAGAGTACTGGGCGGTTTTATAAGTGGAATGGGGAGGGGCATGCCTGGTAGGGGTGTTCTGGATAAAGTCCGAGGTCAGGGTGGAAACCGAATTCCAGGCCCAGGACCAACCGCTCCGCGGTTCCCTCGCTTCGCGAAGTTGCCCGCTTAAAAGCGCGGTCAATTCGCTGCGCTCGGTTGGCCCTTTGACGGGCCTGAAATTCGGTTTCCTCCCTGACCTCTGCGTTTATCCTGGGGTCGAGGTTGGTGAATCGGGCAGTTCAGGGGGTAGTTGGGATTGTTGCTGCTAGTAAGAAGGGAGACCCCCCGGCTCTGCCGGGGAGGCAGTAGAAGTTTGACAATTCCGGGAGTCTCA
>JAQBYL010000321.1 GCA_027622495.1 Pseudomonadota bacterium | reverse complement strand
AGTTCGAGCAACCGGTATGGCTGACCCGGCTGCCCAGCTTTGTAGAGAAAGCGCTGCATTTTCCCCAGGCAACATTCGTTGTTGGCATCGATACGCTGATTCGCATCTGCGCGCCGCGCTACTACGACAGCATTACAAGCCGTGATCTGGCTCTGGCGCAGCTTGCCGATCAGGCCGTGCGCTTTCTTGTTTTCGGACGGGTGGACGACGGCGAGTTCATGCACCTTGAGCACTACGATCTGCCGCAGAAATTTGTTGATCTTTGTTCGGTGGTAACGCAGGCGGAGTTCCGGGCGGATGTGTCTTCCAGCGCGATCCGGGCGGAGCTTCAGACGAACGCTAACAACTAGCCTTCCAGGTCTTCCAGTCGTTTCGGCCAGTTGTCTTTCAGCAATCTGGACAGCGAACGATCGGCCAGCAGCCGGCTACCGGTCTGGCACTTTGCGCAATAGTTCGCCTCGTTTTCAGCGTAAACAATACGCTGAACCGGTGATCCGCAGACCGGGCAGGGTTGCTTGTACTTTCCATGAACAGCCATCTGATCATGAAACGCCGTGACTTTTTTCGGGAAGGTCGAGCCATTCTCTTCGCGCAGCCGGTCACACCACTCCTTGAGCACCTCACAACAGGCGTTGTACAGAACTTCGAGCTCAGGTTCCTTCATGGCACTTGGGCGTTTGAAAGGGGAGAGCATCGCACGCAGGAGAATTTCGTCCGAATAGGCGTTGCCTATACCGGCAAACACATGCTGATCCGTGAGTGCCCGTTTAAGGGTGTGATTGCTTTCGCGGATGCGATCGATGAATGTCGGGCGGTCAATCTGCAGAACTTCCAGCCCGCCTGGATCGAGTTCCTCAAGCGCAGCCTGCCCCTCGATGAGTCTCAGTGAGGCGCGTTTTTTCTTGCTCGCTTCGGTGAAGAGCAGAGTACCGTTTTCAAACTCGAAGGCTGCGAGCCCGAGTCGTTTCGGTGGAGGTTTGAATGTGTCTGCCCACTGCAGACGGCCGGAAATCATGAGGTGGATGACCATAAAAAAATCATCTTCGAAACCGAGCACCAATTGCTTGGCAAGCCGCTTGCAGCTCACCACCCGGCGGTCTGCAAAGGCGTCGACCCCGGGTGTCACACTGCGTAAAACAAATGGGCTCGCCAGATGCACTTTGACCAGCTTCTTACCAGCGAGCCGCTGGTTAAGATGCTCGAGATAAATGGTCAGGTCCGGCAACTCAGGCATTGACCTTGTCCGGTTCCTCCAACCTGAACACCGTCTTCCAGCGGTCTCCGCGAAAACGCCAGATCAACATTGCCCCCTTCAGTACATAGTCTCCGACCAGGGCAGCGTACACCCAGAACACATCCATCTGCATCCAGGTCGCAACCACGGCCCAGCCGCAACGCATGCC
This sequence comes from Pseudomonadota bacterium, assembly GCA_027622495.1. Lineage (GTDB taxonomy): Bacteria > Pseudomonadota > Gammaproteobacteria > Pseudomonadales > Azotimanducaceae > JAQBYL01. The sequence goes on along the minus strand of JAQBYL010000321.1, from coordinate 3,832 downwards.
GATCAGTCCCAGCAGGGTGGCCATCAGGGGGAAGCGGGTGTCGCCAGCGCCACGCAGGGCACCACCAATAGCAAACTCAACAGCCAGGAGCGGCATCATACCGCCCAGTAACCAGGTCAACTGGACCGTATATTCGATGGTGAGCGGTTCGTTGCCCAGAAAAAAAGTGGCCATCTCCCGCGCGTAAACAATAACCAGTGCACCCAGCGCGCCCATGGCCAGGGTCGCCATCCAGCAGGCACGCCAGCCTGCCCGGGTGGCACCCGCATGATCACCCGCCCCCAGATGCTGGCCAACCAACGTAGCGCCGGCGATGGAAAAACCAAACCCGACAGTCATGCAGATCATCAGCATGTTGATACCGATGTTGTAGGCGGCGAACGCTTCGGTACCGTAGAAATTGCCGATCAGCATCAGAAAGATGAAGAACCCGACCTGGAACACCCCCTGTTCAAGCGCCGCCGGATAGCCGATGTCGAGCAGCTGCTTTAGTCGCGTCCGTCGCCACCAGCCACCACCCACGTATCTAACGCGGAACTTCTGTTTGATCCACAAGCCGAGCAAAATAAGCGATCCCACGCTGAACGAGATCCCTGCCGCCAGCGCAGCACCCGCCACCCCCATTTGCGGAAAGCCGTATTTGCCGAATACGAACACATACAGAAGCGGTATGTTCAACACGTTCACCGCCACACTGAGCCACAGCGGTGTCCACGCATCACCCGAAGCGCGCAAGGCAGCGCTCAGGATGAAGGTGATTGCAAAAGCAACATTGAACACGCTCAACCAGCGAATGTTCTCTGCCGCCATCGCGAGGGTGTTCGGATCCAGACCGAATAACGATGCAACATTGCCAGCGAACAGCACACCCAGGACGGTGACCACCAGTGACATGGCGCTGGCCAGAACCAGCGACGCCATGGTGATGCGGCTCGCCTCCTCAAAATCACCAGCACCCCAGGCTCGTGCAACCAGAGCCGTGGTCCCGGCACTGACCGCCATCAATATTGCCTGCATGGCAAAGAACACCCGCTGCCCGGCGCCAACCGCCGCCAGTGCCTGTGCGCCCAGCTCACCAACAAAGCGGGTCTGCACCAGACCCACCACGGTGTAGGACAGGTTGCCAAGGATCGATGGGAACGCCAGTTGCCACACCGTTGGCGGCGAGCCCTGTTCGCCAGTCTTGTTTTTCTGCTTCTGCGCGTCCACTAGCGTGCTCTACTCCGGATGCTAAGATGCCTGCTGCACCCTTAATGTTGATTCACCATGCCTGACTACGCCGATCTCGCCGTCAGCCACGATGGCTTTGTTGCTACCGTGGAGATCCAAAGACCACCGCATAATTTTTTCGATCGAAGTCTCATCACTGCAATAGCGGATGCGTTCGATAACCTCGACGAGAATCCTGACTGCAGGGCAATCGTGCTCGCAGCTCAAGGCAAATCCTTCTGTGCCGGTGCAAATTTTGGCAGCGGACAGAACAATGACGATTCGGCGAGCGGCGATTTTACAGAGGAAGGGTTCAAGAACACCACCGGTATTCTCTATCGCGAAGCAGTGCGACTGTTTGCCAGTAAAAAGCCCATCGTTGCCGCCATCCAGGGTGCAGCAATCGGCGGTGGTTTTGGCCTGGCCCTGGTCGCGGACTTTCGGGTAGCAGCACCCGAAGCCCGTTTCGCTGCCAACTTCGTCAAACTGGGTATTCATCAAGGCTTCGGTTTGTCGACGACCCTGCCGCGGCTGATTGGCCAGCAGCAGGCCAATCTTCTGCTGTTGACCGGCCGCCGGATCAGTGGCGAGCAGGCCCACAAGATCGGGCTGGTGGATGTATTGACCGATCTCACCACCTTGCGCGCACAAGCGCAGAGTATGGCGCAGGAGATTGCTGAAAACGCGCCCCTGGCAGTGGTTTCGGTCCGAGCCACCATGCGCGCCGGGTTGGCGCAGGCCGTCGCCAAAGCGACCGAACACGAACTCAAAGAACAACAGTGGCTGCGCGGCACCGAGGATGCAACCGAAGGTATCCGCTCGGTTGGCGAACGGCGTCCCGGCAACTTCAAAGGAAAATAACATGCAGCTCGGAAAACTCGGTGTCTGGTATTTCACAGAAGGCTTTACCGCCGCGCAGGCAGCGCAAACCGCGCAACGGATTGAAAGTCTTGGCTACAACACCCTCTGGATCCCCGAAACCGTGGGCCGTAATCCACTGGTGCACGCAGCCTGGCTGCTTGCCAACACCAGCACCCTCAACATCGCCACCGGCATCGCCAACATCTAAAACCGCGAACCCGGTGTCACTGTCTCTGCCCAGAACACGCTTGCCGAACAATCGGGCAACCGGTTTCTGCTTGGCATTGGCGTTTCGCACAAGCCGCTGGTGGAAGGGGTTCGCGGGTTGGAATACGGACCACCCGTGGCCACCATGCGGACCTATCTGGAAAAAATGGCCGCCTCTCCCTATCAGAGTGTGCCGCCGAGCGAGACGCCAAAAACCGTGATCGCTGCGTTGGGGCCGAAGATGCTGGAACTCGCCCGCGACAAGTGCGCAGGAGCACACCCGTATTTCGTTTCACCCGACCATACCCGCATGGCGCGCGAAGTCCTCGGTAGCGGACCACTTCTTTGCGTTGAACAGAAAGTGGTTCTCGAAACCGACGCAGACACTGCCCGGCGGGTTGCCCGCGGGGTGGCGCAGATTTATCTCGGGTTACCCAACTATCGCAACAACTGGCTGCGTATGGGGATGGATGAGAATGATCTCGAGAATGGCGGATCAGACCGCTTTATCGATGCCACCTTTGCCTGGGGTACGCCGGATGCCATCAAGGCGCGCTTGACCCAGCACTTCGATGCCGGTGCCGACCATGTCTGCATCCAGCCGGTCAATCCGAATGGAACGTTCGGTGATCTGCACTGGGAGGCACTGCAGCAGTTGATCTAAGCAGCGCTACTGCGAGAAAGCGCTACAGACCCTTAAACTGGCCATAGCCACCCCGATAAAACACGAGTGGTCTACTGGTGCTGTCGAGCATCGCAAGATCGCGGACACGACCAATGGCAATGGTGTGGTCGCCGGCATCGTGCTCGACTTCCAGATCGCAATCGATGTAGGCGAGGATGCCATCGAGCACCGGGCTTCCCGTCACACCCGGCCGCCAGCCGAAGGTGCTGAATTTCTCGATGCCGGTCTGCGCAAACTTGTCGCAGATGGCTTTCTGATCGGCGCCCAGAATGTTGATGCAGAAACTGCCCGAGGCCCGCAGCTTTGGCCAGCTGGTGCTGGTCTTTGCTGGCGCAAGCGCAACCAGCGCCGGTTCCATCGACAGCGATAGAAAAGACTGCGCTGCGAAACCCGCCGGTTTGCCCTCATGCTGACCGGTGGCGACAACAATCCCGGTGGCGAAGTGCCCCATCACGTCGCGAAACCGCCGGCCCAGATCCGCATCCGCCATTGTGGTCTCCTGCATTAGTACGGTTAAAACCAAGCCGCGAACTATAGCCGCCGCGGTATTCGTTGACCAATTTCCGGTGCTAGAATCCGACCCTTTCCGTATTTTGAAGAGAACGCCTGTGAGCAGTGATCTGGAGACATTTCGAACCGAAACCCGCACCTGGCTCGACGCCAACTGTCCTGCGTCCATGCGAACCCATACGCCTGAAGACGAAGTGATCTGGGGAGGTCGGAATGAAGCTTTCGTCAATCCCGACTCAAAAGTCTGGCTTGAGCGAATGGCAGAGAAGGGCTGGACGGTGCCCACCTGGCCGGCCGTTTACGGCGGTGGTGGCCTCAGCGCCGACGAAGATCGGATTCTTACAGAAGAGATGGGCAGGA
>JAQBYL010000320.1 GCA_027622495.1 Pseudomonadota bacterium | reverse complement strand
TCTCGATGTAGGAGGGCTTCAGGTGGCATCGCTCACCGCAGTGGAACGGGTGGGCAATCTGATCGAAGCGGAATCCCCCAAAGTGGTGGTAGTGGATTCCATACAGGTCATGCAACTGGAGCGGGTGGACTCCACAGCCGGAAGTGTCAGCCAGGTTCGTGAATCTGCAGCTTTTTTCACCCGCCTTGCCAAACAGACCAACACCGTGGTCATCCTTGTCGGGCACGTCACCAAAGAAGGTAGCCTGGCAGGACCCAAGGTTCTGGAACACATGATCGACTGTTTTCTGATGCTCGATGCTCCGGCAGGTAGTCGTTACCGCACACTTCGCAGTCACAAAAACCGTTTTGGTGCAGTGAATGAACTGGGTGTGTTCGCCATGACAGATGGCGGCATGAAAGAAGTGAGCAATCCTTCTGCAATATTTCTGCAGCGCGGTGACCTGGATGTGCCGGGCAGTGTTGCCACGGTAACCTGGGAAGGCACACGACCGCTTCTGATTGAACTGCAGGCGCTGGTCGATCAGATGCAGGGTGGATATCCAAAACGCGTGGCCGTTGGCCTGGACCAACAGCGGCTCGCCATGCATCTTGCGGTGTTGCATCGCCACTGTGGCATCACGCTCGCTGATCAGGATGTGTTCGCCAATGTGGTAGGCGGTGTGCGCATCACCGAAACCGGCGCTGATCTTGCGAGTTTGCTGGCGGTGTTGAGTTCGTACCGTAACCGCGCTCTGCCGAAGGATCTGATCGTTTTTGGCGAACTGGGACTAACCGGTGAGGTGCGGCCAGTGGCTAACGGTCAGGAGCGCATCATGGAAGCCCGCAAGTACGGTTTTAAAACAGCCATCGTTCCATTTGCCAACAGCCCGCGCGAAAATGTTCGGGACATGACGGTTCATGGGGTAAAAAGCCTAAGTTCAGCGCTTGATGTGATAAGCGGACTGTAGAAATTCGATAAAGGAAAGACGCCATGAACAGAGTGTGTAACCAACTGGCCTTGAAATCGATTGGCATCGTTGCCCTCTGTGCGTTCGCTGTTTGCGGACCGACAGCTTTCGCAGGCGAGCCCGAGTCACCAATCGGCTTCAGCGAAGACGCGGGTCAACAGCAGCTTGCCCTCGAGGATGACTACAAATCCCGCCTCAACGCCAAAGACCTGGATCAGTGGATGCAGGAGCTCGCGCGGCATCCGCACCATGCGGGTTCACCGCACAGCCGCGCTAACGTTGAAATGCTTGTGAAGCTGTTTCGGGAATGGGGTTATACAACTGAAGTCGCAAGTTATGAGGTTCTGCTGCCAAAGCCCATTGACCGAATTGTTGAACTGATCGAGCCCGAATATTACAGCGCCGGTCTACAGGAAGACATTGTTGAAGGCGATGAAAGCTCAAGCCAGCGCGCCGATGTGCTGCCACCGTTCAACGCCTTCTCGATTGACGGCGACGTCACCGCGGAACTTGTGTACGTCAACTACGGCATCCCGGAAGACTACGAGTTACTGGAACGTTACGGTATTGATGTCAAAGGCAAGATTGCCATCGCCCGCTATGGCAAATCCTGGCGGGGTATCAAACCCAAACTGGCGGCAGAGCATGGTGCGATCGGTGCGCTGATCTACTCGGACCCGGCCGACGACGGCTATGCAGCCGGTGACGTGTATCCGGAAGGTCCATTCAAAAACGACAGTGGTGTGCAACGCGGTTCGGTGGTGGACATGCCCACCTATCCTGGTGATGTACTGACACCCGGCCGCGGTGCAACCAAAAATGCCAAGCGGTTAAAGCGTAAAGACGCCGTCACGATTACCCGAATACCGGTGCTGCCAATCTCCTATCGCGACGCTTTGCCACTGCTTGGCGCCCTGGGCGGTGAGGTGGTGCCGGCCGAGTGGCGTGGCGCGCTGCCAATCACTTACCACATGGGTCCGGGGCCGGCCAAAGTCCGGCTCAAGGCAAGCTTCGAGTGGGAGATGATCACCATCGAAAACGTGATCGCACGCATGCAAGGCACGACCTACCCGGATCAGTGGATCATCCGCGGCAACCATCACGACGGCTGGAACCACGGCGCGGGTGATCCCATCTCCGGTCTGGTGGCGATGATGGCCGAGGCAAAAGCAATCGGCGAGTTAGCCGCAGAGGGAAAGCCACCCATGCGCAGCATTGTGTTCGCCGCATGGGATGCTGAAGAACCTGGCCTCATCGGCTCTACTGAATGGGTGGAAGACAACGCGACCGTTCTGAAAGACAAAGCGGTTGCGTATCTCAACACCGATGGCAGCGGGCGGGGTTTTGTGTTCATGGGCGGCAGCCACACGCTGGAGCACCTGTTCAACCAGGTGGCGCGAACGGTGATCGATCCGCAAACCAGTGTATCCGTCAGCGACCGCTATCGGGCCAGCGTCAATGTTAATGGCACACAAGCGCAGAAAAATGAGCTCAAGGCGAGCAAAGACCTGCGCATTTCTCCGCTCGGTTCAGGATCGGATTACACCCCCTTTCTGCAACACCTAGGCATTGCTTCGGGCAACATCGCCTTTGGTGGTGAAAGTGGCCACGGCAGTTACCACACCCTGTACGATACCTATGAGCACTTCAGCAGGTTTCGCGACCCAGGCATGGCCTACGGTGTAGCCCTTGCCGATGTTACCGGGCGAGTCACCCTGCGCCTGGCCAATGCCGCGGTTCTGCCGTTCCGCTTTACCAATCTTGCCGACAACCTCAAAACCTACGTCGAAGAAATCGAAAATCTCGCTGATACACAACGGTCTGACGCGGTGTCCGACGCTAAACTCAAAAAAGATAAAGCCTTTGATCTGGCGCTCGACCCCACCCGACCGCTGACTGCCCCCCAGAACCTGACGGCCGTTCCTTACTTCAATTTCGCCCCGCTTAAAAATGCCATCGTGCGCCTCGAAACTGCCGCGTCCGATCTCGATGAAAAGCTTGCTGATGTAGCACAAGACGGTGAGGCAAGTGAAGCGCTGAACCGCAAGCTTTACCTGAGCGAGCGTCAGCTCACCTCACCCGCCGGTCTGCCACAGCGCGAATGGTACCGGCACCAGGTATACGCTCCAGGTTTCTACACGGGTTACGGCGTGAAGACACTGCCGCGGGTGCGCGAAGCGATCGAGGCAAAGGATTATGCGGGTGTTGATGATCAGATTCAGATCACCGCCCAGGTTCTGGAGGCGTTTGCTGACTATCTGAATGGGATATCCCGGTCTGACTGACGATGAAAGGCGGGGTAAGGTCTGCTCACGAGAGGAATTGTTTTGTATTTCTTAAAGGAGCCCAATGACCAGAATTCGAGTCAACCTGAATTCAGGGGCGGCAAATGAAAACTCTCTCGTTATCTGAGGCGAAGATGAAACTCAGCGCATTGATCGACGCGATCAATGTTTCAGATGAAGAGGTGATGATCACCAGAAACGGTGCCCCGCCGCAGTTCTTGTCAGTCCGAATGAATTTGAAAGCCTGCGCGAGACAGTAGCCGTGATGTCAGATGCTGAGTTGATGGCCGAGATCAAGGTGGGATTACGCAAGCTGAAGGGAAAGAGGGTCAATCTTTATACGCTCGATGAACTGATTGACGGGTGAATGGATCCTTCAGAATCGGGTATCAGGCTAAGAGTATCGGTCGAAACAACCAACCTCATTCGTCATTCTCATCCTGTCTTAAAACGCCGATTAAAGGCGGCTTTGAGAACCATCATTGATGATCCGATGAGTGGTAAAACGTTGACTCATGAACTGCAAGGCCTGCGAAGTTTTCGGGTAGGCCGAATCCGCGTCATCTACTCAGTAGTATCCATGACGCTGATCGAGATCGTCTCAATAGGTCCTAGAAAATCAATTTACGAAGAGACCTATAAAATCATCAGCCGCGAAAACCGATTCACCCCCTACCGACTGATCGGCTTGTACTTCAGCCGCGTCGGTTCCGCGTTACCTAACCGCTTGGTTCGATCAACCAGATAGTCCGAGAAATTACCCGCAAACCATTCCACATGACTGTCGCCTTCGAACGCCAGGATGTGTGTCGCCACCCGATCCAGAAACCAGCGATCGTGACTGATGATCAAAATGGTGCCGGGAAAGTTCAGCAGCGCTTCTTCCAGGGCCCGCAGAGTCTCCACATCCAGATCGTTGGTCGGTTCGTCGAGCAACAGTACGTTCGCGCCGCGCCGTAACAGTTTTGCCAGATGAACGCGGTTGCGTTCGCCACCCGACAGATCGCCCACCCGCTTCTGCTGATCCGAACCTTTGAAGTTAAAACGCGATACGTAACCGCGCGAGGCAGTTTCGTAATGGTTGACGCGAATGATGTCCTGACTGTCTGAAATCTCTTCCCACACGGTCTTGCTGTTATCCAGCGCATCGCGTGACTGATCCACGTAGGCCAGATCCACAGTATCCCCCAGGGTCACGCTGCCTGCGTCGGGTTTTTCCATGCCGTTGACCATCTTGAACAGCGTCGACTTACCCGCCCCGTTGCCGCCGATCAAACCGACGATTGCACCGGGTGGAATGCTCACGTTAAGCCCTTCGATCAGCAAGCGATCTCCGAAGCCCTTGTCTACACCATCGATATCGATCACCTTGTCGCCGAGGCGTTCTCCCGGTGGGATGTACAACTCAGCAGTCTCGTTGCGGCTCTGCGCATCCTTGCTCATCAGATCTTCAAAACGCTGCATGCGCGCTTTGCTTTTGGCTTGCCGTGCTTTCGGGTTGGAGCGAACCCAGTCGAGCTCTGCGCTGATCGAACGCTGGCGGGCCTTTTCCTGCGAGGCTTCCATCTTCAGCCGTGCATCTTTCTGTTCGAGCCACGACGAGTAGTTGCCTTCAAATGGAATGCCCCGACCGCGGTCGAGCTCCAGAATCCAGCCGGCAACGTTGTCGAGAAAATATCGATCGTGTGTCACCGCCACCACGGTGCCAGGGTAGTCGTGCAGAAACCGTTCCAGCCACGCCACACTCTCGGCATCCAGATGGTTGGTTGGTTCGTCAAGCAACAGCATGTCTGGTTTGGACAGAAGCAACCGGCACAGCGCCACGCGTCTTCGCTCTCCCCCGGACAGCACATTAACCGGCATATCCCAGGCGGGCAGCCGCAGCGCATCGGCGGCAATTTCGAGGGTCCGGTCCACATCCCAGCCATCCGCGTCGTCGATTTTCGTCTGCAGGTCGCCCTGCTTTTCCAGCAACTCGGTCATCTCGGTGTCGACAAATCTGCCAGTTACACTACAATGGCCGTTCAACGGCCCTGTGCATAACACGAAGTGAACAAT
>JAQBYL010000319.1 GCA_027622495.1 Pseudomonadota bacterium | reverse complement strand
GTGGGTGTGGAGGTCTTAACGCATCTGGTCAACGCCTGGGGCGGTGTTGTGGACCGCAGTTTCAAGCGTGTCCCCACCACAGGCACCATGAAAGTCTGCGTCGGCATGCGGGCGATCCACTACTTTCTTTCCGGCGCAATGGGGTTTGTCGACCAACTGACAACCAGCGAAGGTCTGGTCCGCAGCGAGGTCAATCCATTCCTGCCCGAACCGGAAGCCAGAGGGGAAAACCGCGACATCTGGGATCGCATCTACGATCTGGAAAAAGATCGCGGTCGGGCTTCGTCAGCAGGTCCGCCCGAACGGGCTTCAGAACAATACATCATTCACGACACACAAGTGCTCGACACCAGCCCGGGCGGCTATCGGATGCGCTGGTCCGGCGCTCTGGCTGCGGGCCTGCAAACGGGCGAGTTGCTTGCAATCAGAGATGAGAACGATGCCCGCTGGTGTCTGGCTCTGGCACGCTGGGTCAGCCAGGATGCTCATCAGGCCACCATGGGTGTCGCGCTGCTCGCCCCGTGGGTGGTGCCGGTTGCGATCCGGGTAATCAAGAAAAAGGGCGGTCCCACGGATTTTGCCCGCGCGCTTCTGCTTCCCGAGCTCAAGGCCATCGACCAGCCTGCGACGTTGATCACCCCCACTGTACCGTTTCAGGTTAACCAGAAAATTCACATTCAACGGCAAGGAATACAATCCACCGCACAGTTGGTGACGAACGTCCTTTCCACCAAAAGTGTTAAGCAGTTCACATTTCGAATGCTAGATGGTTACTTGGAAAACGCGCAGATTGACATCAACATCATAAATCTCTCGGAGGACGATATAGACTGATTCTTCCGGGATCTTTATGGGACCAGTTTGAAGGATCAATTGGCCAAGCCAGAACTATCAGCGACGGATCTACCCCTTACCGACACTGTTGGAAAGCAGATTCCTGTCAGGATCCTGATCGCCGACATATCGGGGAATCTGACCGGCAGGCTCGATAGCCTTTTACGAAGCGCCGGTATCGCTACCCGGGTCAACACAGTCAGCGAACTTGATTCGATCACCGATGTCATCAAAGCGGGTGCATATGATCTTCTGTTTTGCGCCACCGAGATGGGCGGTCTGGCTGCAGCGATACCAGGTTTTCGAACCGGCGCGCCGAAACTGCCCATCATTCTGATCAGCTCCGATCGCGTCAGGTTCAGCAGCGCTGACGGCCTCATGATCGGGGCTACTGATGTGATTGGCGAAAACGACGCCGAACACATGCTGCTGGTGACCCGGCGCGAAATCAGCAACGTCTGCCAGACACAAGCACTTGTGCGCAGCCGCATGGCGCTCGCCGAAGCCGAACAGCGCTGCCAATTGCTGCTGCAGAGCTCGCGGGCGGCAATTGCCTACGTGCATGAAGGCATGCACATCTACGGCAACGCTGGTTATCTTTCGTTGTTCGGGCTGGCAAGCCCTGACGATCTGCTCGGTCTGCCGCTGATGGATCTGGTGCACGACGACGTCGCCGATGATCTGAAGGCGCACCTGAAGACACTGCGCGAAGACAATCAGGAAATCACTACCCGTTTCATGGGCTTGAGCCTCGATGGCAGCGCCGTTAACGGCGACATCACCCTGGCGCCTGCCGAATACGAAGGCGAACGCTGCACCCAGGTGATCGTACGGGTGGCGGGGAATGCAGAAACGAACGAGGAACTGCGCGAAGTTGAGCTCGATTTCAGCCCCCCCGATTCCGATCACAAGCCTGCTGACACATCGAAAGGAACGGTAGTACCGATCAATCAGGCTGTGTCGTTCGCCGCGGCTCAACCGCCACTGCGTCAACCCGCAGCAGCGCAAGGTCCGCAACATGATCTGGAGACCTTCCTGACCCGTGTTGCTCCAGGCGAGAACAAAGACGATGAACTCCGTGCAATTTTCTTCGCCGTCATTGACGACTTCGAAGAACTGTCGCGCAATCACGGTTTACGCGCATCTCAATCGCTGGCGAGGCAGGTAGCGAAAGCCCTCATTGAAGCAGCGATTGATCTGCCGTTCGCACTGATCAGCCCACACCAGTTTGCGCTCGGTCTGAACGGTAAAAGCCAGGACGACATTCTGCATCGCGTAGAGAACCTGCGTGCCGCAATCGATGTTCTGTTGATCGAAGTGGGCGAGCGGACGATCCGCGTAACCATGTCGTTTGCCGGTGTGCTTCAAGATCAACACAGCGCTGCTGCAGAAGCGCTCGACAGCGCCTATATCGAACTCAAAAAAGGGCTGAAGCAAGGTCGCAACAGAATCAGTATGCCGGCTCTTCCGGAAGCCCGGGTCCAGAGTAACGAGGCTGCCGACACCCTTCGCCAGATCAACGACGCGATCGACGATCACAGTTTTACTTTGCTGTTTCAGCCAATCATCTCTCTGAAAGGAGATGCAGAAGAACACTACGAAGTGTTCCTGCGCATGCTTGCTGATGATGGCAAACATATAGCACCCGGCAATTTCCTGCAGGCGGCCATCGACAACGGCGTGGCAAATAAGATCGATCGCTGGGTGGTCCTGCAATCCATCAAGATGCTCTCTTCGCACCGGGCCGACGGGCACAACACCAGGCTGTCGATCAACGTGACATCCAACAGCCTGACCGACCCTGAATTCATCGACTGGCTGGGCGTTGCCATCAAGGCAGCGCGAATGCCGAGCGATGCGGTGATCTTTCAGGTGGCCGAGCCGGATGCAGCTAACTACGTTCGACAAACGCGCGACTTTGTTGAAGGCCTCAAGGGTCTGCATTGCCGTGCATCGCTCAATCGCTTCACTGGCGATCACCGCGCATTTGATCTGCTGTCCCACATCCCGGTGGATCTGGTCAAACTGGATGGATCGCTCGTGAGTAATGTAGCCGACAACGAACAAGAACGTCAGCAACTCATCGAGTGCATCCAGACACTGCAGGAGTTGGGTAAACTCAGCATTGTTCCAATGGTTGAAAGTGCCCAGGTCTTATCCATTTTGTGGCAGGCCGGAGCAAACTACATCCAGGGGTACTATCTGCAGGAGCCGACTGCCGAGATGAGCTATGACTTCACAACAGATAACTGAGGCGGACAGTCGAGCCGCTTAGTTACCTTTCTTTCGAATCTGCCTTTCCCGAGCCCGCAAGAGCGAGTTCGATATCTGCATCGGTAAAGCCGATCAGGTACAACACCGAATCGAGACCGAAGTTCTGAATCGCCACCTTGGCGGTTTCACGGACGGCCTGTTTGGCATGGTAGGCCACACCGAGACCGGCCGCGTTGAGCATGGGTAGATCGTTGGCCCCGTCCCCAATGGCAATGGTCTGCTGTAGCGCAATACCATCGCGTTCTGCAAGCAGGGGCAGCAGTTCAGCTTTTCTGGCCGCATGAACGATCTCGCCCTTGACGGCACCGGTCATGACCCCGTCCACGACTTCCAGCTGGTTGGCGAACACATAGTCGATGCCGAACTGTTTCTTCAGGACCTCGCCCACGTATTGAAAACCGCCAGACAGAATGGCCGTCCGATAACCGAAGTGTTTGAGGGTTCGAATCAATCGGTCAGCACCGGGATTCAGCTTGACTGACCTCGCAACTTCATCAAGGACCTTCGCATCCAGCCCTTTAAGCAACGCGGCCCGTTTGCGGAAGCTCGCTTTGAAGTCGAGCTCACCCTGCATGGCCTTCGCCGTGATGGCGGCCACCTGATCACCCACCCCGTGACGTGCCGCCAGTTCGTCGATCACCTCCGCTGCGATCAGCGTGGAATCCATGTCGAATGCAACCAGACGCCGGTTGCGTCGATACACATTGTCTTCATGCACGCTGAAGTCAAAATTAAGGGTGGCGGCCGCCGCCATCAGATCTGACCCCAGCACGTGCACGTCCTGCTCACCGCGAATGCGCAGTTCCATGCAGACCCGCCATTTACTTCGATCACTGTCCAGGTTGATGGGATCACTCAATCGACGCACCGTATCGATGTTGAACCCATGAGCACGGGTGATCTCACTGACTTTCGCAAGCTGCTCAGTCACACGACCAACCGCCAAAAGCGTGAGGATGTGCGTATGATGGCTGCTTTCTGCTACCCAGCGCAGGTAATCGTCGCGGGTGACCGTCTCAAAGCGCAGGTTCGAGCCGACACGGTCGGCAATCTGCTGTATTTTCTGTTTTAACCCGGGAACCTGGTCGGCCTTTTCGACTTCAACCAGTAGCCCTAAAGCGAGCTCATCGTGAATAATAGCCTGACCCAGATCCAGCACCTGAGCTTGAAAATCAATCAGCGCAGATGTCAACATGGCCATCAACCCAGGCTTATCTTCACCTGCCACACTCACCAAAAGCATTGCACCGGCCACCAACATCCCTTTTAAGGAGCATATTGTCTTGACGCTAACGTCTTGGCTGAAGCTCGTCAAACCACAGCTGCTGCTGGCGCTGGTGGTAGGTGGGGTGGTGGCGGTGGCCAGCGCCTGGATCTGGCACGAAGACCCGCACGTTGCAGCAACCAACGACCGCTTCGGCAATGCGATCGCCACCTCCCTCGCCCATTCAAGCGTTCTGCCTTTGACCACACAGGACGGGATCCACCTCGGTGTTCTGGCCAACCGCACGTTTGAGCTGCCTGAGGTCGTGGGTGTGGCTGTATACACTGTAGACAATCGACTACTCGCCCTGAGCGGCGATCTGGACCGCGGCCAGGCATACATCCGCTCGATTGACGTAGACAACACGATCATTGGCTATGTTCGCGTGAATATCCTTGCCCAGACCACCAACAGCGCTTTCCCGTGGCTGAAGATTCTGAGCTCGATAGCCTGCGTAGCTCTCACAGGCTTTGCAATTGTGCTGGCCCTAACCCCTTGGCCGAAAGTGCCCGTACTCACGGTTGAAATACCAGACGAACCCGCGCTGCCCGCTGTTCCACAGGTTCACTACCTGGCGGTGGCAAACCTGTACAACGCTCTCAGTCTGTCGCCGGACGAACGCGCCCGGGTACTTGAAATGGATCTGGAGACTGCCACGCAGGCCGTTACTCTTTACGGTGGCAGTGTCAGTGTGCAGAACGGCAAAGGGTTATTGCTGCACTTTACCGAAGAACACCCCGACCGCTGCCTGGATGTGGTCTGTGCTGCATTTCTGAGTGCTGATCTGATCAGCGATTCCGGTAGTCCCGGCCACTACCGGTTTGGTCTGAACCGCCTGGTGCTGGACCCCGGCGAAGGCCTTTCCGGACGCAGCCGGGACATCGAAGATACCTGGCTACTGGCTGCTCTGGCCCGGCGCGGGTC
>JAQBYL010000318.1 GCA_027622495.1 Pseudomonadota bacterium | reverse complement strand
CTTTTCGTTTCAACGTTCAAGGTTACGTTTTTCAGGTTGCGCTTCTGCATTACCTCAACGTAAGTGGCGCACGCATCAGCGAGGTGCCCATCGCGTTCCATGATCGGACCTCAGGCAAGACCAAGCTCTCGATCAGTGACATTGCCGGGTTTTTCTTTCATGTCTGCTCACTGGGGGTTCTGAGGTATTCGACGTTCATCAAATTCATTCTGACCGGCACGCTGGGTGTGCTGGTCAATCTGGCAACGTTCGAAATTCTGCTGAGCATTAATCTGAACGCTTACCTCGCATCGGCGATCGCGGTGGAAGCATCGATTGTGTCGAACTTTCTGATCAACAATTTCTGGACTTTCAGGCATCGAACGATGCCCGGCTCGCGTCGCCGCAGGGCCATCAGATTCAATCTGGTCTCCATCAGCACCCTGCTGATCAGTCTGGGCACCTTTGCTGTGCTCGGCATACTGTTCCCGGAAAACCCTTTGGTGATCCACCAGGCCATTGCTATTGTCCCTGCCGTGCTGGGCAATTACTTTGCCAGCAGCTACTGGACTTTTCGAAGTGAAATATAAGCTGTTCTAAAGGAAACACCGATGCAAGCAGGCGTGCAGGGTCCGCAATGGGATCTGACAAGTGAGTACAACAATACCGACGATCCTAAAATCGACGCGGATCGGCAGGCGATCGATGCACACCTGGCTAAAATCGAGGGGCTGAACTCCTCGCTTACCGGTGCTGCGGGTGAAGCGCTCATCGAACCCGCTCAGCAGGTATTCAAACTCAATGAGGAAGTGAGTCGGCTGGTGGGAAATCTGTCGACCTATGCAAGCTGCCGCCTTTCGGTAAACAGTCGAGACGAGGCAGCTCAGAAGTTGCAGGGTGGTCTCAAAAATGTGATCAAACGCGCTGGCGAAGCGGCCGAACCGCTCAGCCAGTTCACACTTCTGGCTGATGATGAGCTGATCGAAAAATTTCTCGCCGATCCGGTGATTGCACCAGCCCGGTTCATCACCCTCCATCGCCGTGCACGCCGGCATGAGCTGTTGAGTCTGAAAGAAGAAAGCCTGGTTCATTCTCTGGCATCCGATGGCATCCATGCGTGGGGTGATCTGTATGACCAGCTGTCGGGGACGTTGCGCTGTGATGTGCTCCTGGGGAATGAAACGGTGGAGATGGGGATCGCAGAAGCCGCGGGTCTTCTGCAGAAACCTGAGGTCGAGACCAGAAAGGCTGCCTGGCAGGCAATTAACGAAAGCTTTAGTGAACACGAAGAAGCCTGCGCGGCGGCGATCAATGCGATTGCCGGATGGCGGCTCGAAATGGGTAAAAAACGCAGCACCACCCGGCCGGTTCATTACCTGGATGCGCCGGTGCATGCGAATCGATTTTCCAGAGAAGTACTCGATGCCCTGATGGCGTGCGCGCAAGAAGCAAGGCCACTTGCGCAGGCTGCGGCCGGTCTGCAGGCGCGAGCCTACGGCGAGACCTGCATCGGGCCCTGGGATGTCCGTGCGCCTGCACCGGGCCTTGCAGATGCAGCAGCCCGATCCATACCTTTTACCGAAGCCTGCGATGTTATCCGTGATGCCTATGGTCGGGTCGATGGCAGCATGGCGGATTTTGTGCAGATGATGATCGACAACCGCTGGGTTGAAGGCACGGTTGCAGACAACAAACGTCCGGGTGCCTACTGCACGACGTTCTCCAGGTCGCGTAATCCACGTGTGTATATGACCTACACTGGCGGTGCAAGTGACGTGATAACCCTTGCCCACGAGTTAGGCCATGCCTATCACAGCTGGGTCATGCGCGACCTGCCGGATTCACAGCGCAGCTATGGTATGTCACTCGCTGAGACGGCCAGTACCTTCGGTGAAACAGTGGTTCGAAATGCACTTCTCGAACGGGCAGAGTCACCAGCAGAGAAACTTGGGATTGTGTGGGAAGAAATGTCAGCGCTGGTTGCATTTGTGCTGAACATACCGACCCGCTTCGAGTTCGAAACCCGTTTGTACGATCAGCGCGCACAACGCCCGTTGCGCCCGGCTGAGCTGTGCGAACTCATGGAGAGTGCCTGGTCAAAATGGTATGGCGATGTTCTCGACAGACCGGATCCGATGTTCTGGGCGAGTAAACTGCATTTCTACATCTCCGGTTTGAGCTTCTACAACTTTCCGTATCTGTTTGGTTATCTGTTCAGCCTCGGTGTGTACTCGCATCGGGAGCAGATGGGAGATCAGTTTTTTCCACACTACGTTGATCTTTTACGCGACACCGGACGCATGAGTGCGTCGGATCTGGCTGCCAGACACCTTAAAGGCGATCTGTGCGATGCGTCTTTCTGGCGGGCCTCGATCGACCAGGTACGTCCGCGGGTGAAAGCGTTTGAGCAGCTGTTGGATGAGCTGTCGATGTAAGCGAAGCGATTTAAACTGTGGCGAACGCGATGCAGGCGGGCCCCGGCATTTCTGCAAGGGTCCCTAAGGCTTTTAGTTTTCCGTGCTCAGAGTTGAATGCAAACCCACACACACTGTGCCCCTGTTCGTTGCCCACAAGAAGGGTTTTCCCGTTCGGGCTGATTGCCAGGCTGCGCGGGAACGCCCCACCGGTTGATGTCTGGCAGAGTTTTGTCAGGTGACCGGTGGATCGATTGATCTCGAAAGTCACGATTGTCTGAAGCGAACGGTTAGTCGTAAACAGGAACCTGCCGCAGGGATGGATCTGCAGATCAGCGCAGTTGCCGTCTTTGTCACCGCTGTTCAAGGTTGATATCGCTTGAGCATGTTCAAGACGACCTTCTGCCTGCACATGGAAGACGTGCAGGGTGTTACTCATTTCGGTGTTGAGATAGGCGAAAGGCTGGTCGGGATGAAACTTCAGGTATCGGGGGCCTGAGCCTCGCGGCAGGTCTGTCGTGTTGTCGGGCTCACGCATTAAACCACCTAGACGCGGGTCATAGCGGTAGCAGTAAATACGATCCGAGCCGAGATCCGGAACATAGATCCAGCGGCCCTGCGGATGCATTGCGATGGCGTGCGGATGCGGTGAGGTCTGGCGCTCCGGATCGATGCTGTTTTCGCGATGCGGCTGGATGGTCTTGGCCTCATCCATGCGGCCGGATGCGCGCACCCGGAACGCAGCAACAGTGCGCCCTTCGGTTCCGCGGCCGAACGGTCCGCAGTTGGCAACAAAGAGATGACTGTCATCCGCGGTGAGTTCCAGAAAGACCGGGATCACGCCTGCGGAAGTTACGCTGTTGATGCAGGTAAGCGCACCGGTCTGTCGCTCGATGGCCATGCTCACTACACGCCCGCCCGACTCCCAGTCGCGGGTGCAATCTGCTGCAAAAAGGGTTTTCTGCCGGTTGTTCGCGCGAAGGAAGATCGGATTTTCCAGGGCTTCGCCGGGTATTCCGATGGGTGTGAGACGCGGTGATCGCTCAGCCCAACGGAACACATAGATACCCTCACTGGTTCCGCCGGCTGAAAAACTCGTGATGTAAGCGTAGGTCGGCACAACCGGTCAGAGTAAAACGACTAACCTCTCAGTGGATTGATCGGTGGCCAGGTTTCTTTGCTTGCGAGAATGCGCTCGCCGATCTCGGCAACTTCCCAGGGACCTTCGGCCAGATCACGGTTGGCGATGGGGGTGACTTGCCATGACAACATCGAAACGCTGTTGCCGGAGACCAGCCACTGCCTGCCGGTAACGTCCTTGGCTTCGTCTGTGCACAACCAAACGATGGGCGGAGAGACGGTTTCAGGCGGGAACTTGTCTTGCATAGCTTCCGGCAGAATGTCTTCGGTCAGCCGCGATGTTGCGGTGGGAGCCAGCACGTTGACCGTGATGCCATACTTCAGACCTTCGAGCCACAGGCAGCGCATGAAGCCGGCGATGGCGGCCTTGGCTGCGCCATAGTTGGTCTGACCGAAGTTGCCGAGAAGACCGGAGGTGGAGCTGGTCATGATGATCCGGCCACCGTTGCCCAGTTCGATCATCTTGTCATAGGCAACCTTGGTGACCAGGTAAGTTCCGCGCAGGTGAACGTCGAGCACCACGTCCCACATGCTGTCGTCCATGTTCTTGAAAGACTTGTCGCGCAGTATGCCGGCGTTGCAGATACAGATATCCAGGCGGCCGTAGTTGTCGATGGCTGCTGCGACCATTCCTTCTGCGTCACTGCGGCTGGTTACTGAACCGTAGTGGGCAACCGCTTTGCCCCCGGCTGCATTGATTTCTTTGACCACGCCGTCAGCCATTGAACTGCTGGCACCGGTGCCGTCTCTCGCCCCACCGAGATCATTAACGATGACTGATGCGCCTTCTCTTGCGAGCAGAAGTGCATGTGCACGGCCGATGCCGCCGCCTGCTCCGGTAACGATGGCAACTTTGCCTTCGAGCATTCCCATAGTGTGTCCTCCAAAAGACATGTTTTGTGGTGCCGGCGTTCGCCGGTTTTTTGCGTTACTTTCCCGTGGCCTCTGACGGGCCCTATACTTGGTGCGGATACCTGAGACTTAACTCAGTGCACCCACAGGTGCTAAATCGATACTCGATCAAATGCCAAACCAGTGTATGGCGAGAGTCGGGACAAGGCAAAACATCGGCGCTAACTTTGCGCATCAGGGAGGCGAAATGGACGAATTGTTTGATTTTACCGGCAAGGTTGCGCTGGTCACCGGGGGCAGTCGCGGACTCGGCCGGCAGATGGCGCTGGCATTTGCCAGGCGCGGTGCGGATGTGGTGATTACTTCGCGTAAGGCTGAAAGCTGTGAAGCCTGTGCGCAGGAGATCCGCGAATTAGGGCGCGAAGCGCTTGCCTACGGATGCCATGTTGGTCACTGGGACGAGATCGACGGTCTGATCGATGCAGCTTATGCGCGTTTCGGCAAGGTCGACATACTGGTGAACAACGCCGGCATGTCGCCGCTGTATCCGTCTCTTTCGTCGATCAACGAAGATCTCTTTGACAAGGTGATCGGCGTCAACCTGAAAGGCCCTTTCCGTCTGACCGCAGTGATCGGTGAGCGGATGGCGGCAGGTGAGGGGGGTGCTGTGATCAACATCAGTTCAACTGCGTCGCTGAATCCCAGTCCCACCTCGGAACCCTATGGCGCGGCCAAGGCGGGGCTGAACGCCATGACCCGATCTTTTGCCTTTGCTTACGGTCCCAAGGTGCGGGTCAACTGCATTGTTGCCGGTCCGTTTCTCACCGACATTTCCAAAGCCTGGGATATGCAGGCATTCGAACAACGCGCGGCGGCGAACATCGCGTTGGGCCGCGGCGGTCAGCCCGAAGAGATTGTTGC
>JAQBYL010000317.1 GCA_027622495.1 Pseudomonadota bacterium | reverse complement strand
AGAAGCCCCTGCCGAAGATCGACGGTCCCCGCCACAACAAATTTTGAACCGGTTCCGTCAATCTTCAACGGATCCTTGAACGTCAGGGTGCCGTCTGCGAGACGCACGCTTCCAGCCATGGTCTTAAAACTGACCCCCTTCCCGGTGACATCGGAAAAGTCAAAATTCAGACGCTGCGCCAGTGTGGAAAAATTCAGAAGACTGAAGATCTTCAACGCATTACCGCTGTCCACATCCAGAAAGTGCCCGTTCGCGGCCGATATTGAAAGCTCCCCTGTAAGCATCTCAGTGACGATGTTTGCCGGTGAGCCTGGCCAGCTGATATCAGCCTCGAGGACCGCGGCTTCGGTTTCAAGACTCGGCGAATAACCCCACTGCGGAAGGACCTCGGCCATATTGGTCATGGTCAGGGTGCCCTTGAGCGCGGTGACATCGTCAAAGCGCCACATCGCGCCGGTGGGAGCAGATATCTGAACGCCGCGTACCTGCGCACTCAGATCTTCAAACATCACGGCGTTCGTCTGGGGCCTCACCTTGAAGGCCCAGTTGCCGTAGTGATCCTCGCCAACCTTGAGCTCACCGATGGTCACATCGGCATCAAACAGACTCTTTGCAACCTCCACATCAAACGGGTCTTCCGGAAAATGGTAGTAGTCTGATCCGTCACTCTCCTGTTCAAGGGGAGCTTCAACTGCCGGTAGATAGATGCGCTCAAGATCCAGTTTGAGCGGCTGGGCTGGATCGTAAATCACCTGACCCGCCAGATCCCTGGCGCTAAAACCCATGCTCGTCACGCTATTGCGGATGTCGCCGGTCAACTGGACATCAGCAAAGGCCACATCCTCAATACTGACCCGGCTAACCACCACATTCTGAATGCGCACCGGCAGAGGAAAGTCGACCAGCCCGCCTCTGTTTTCCTGCCCATCTTCTCCGCCAAACCATTCAACCAGATCAAGATCAGTAAGCCGACCGGAGACAACCATCTCGCTGCTTGCAGACGACACCATTGGGGCGGTTACCCCAAGGCCCACAGCACCTCTGACAGGCGCATCCTCAAGTCGAATCCAGCCATTGGCGTTGCCGTAGCTGAACTGCAGCGCCGTGTGGTCGTTGAGAAATTGCAGATTGACCAGCGATTTTCTTCGCTCATCCGCAGACTTGCCCAATTCACCAGGCAACAGCACGGTGAGACCGAGCAGATCTGTCTGCACCTTCAGTTCCCGGGAGCTGTTCTCACCAACACCGATGAGAAGTTCAGCGGTAAAGTCCAGCACACCCCTTGCGAGTGGTTCCGAATCAAGGCCCGCAACATGGTAAATGTCTGATTGTGTTGCAGATCCCCTCACATCGAACACGACTGCGGAAATATTTTTACCAGGTTTTGCGCTGAACAGTGCCTCGCGACCAAAGATTTTTCCCTGAGTCCCATCGCCACGCACATCGAAGGGGTATCGATAGGTCAGAACGCCACGCAGAGCTTCAAGCGAAACCCGGTAATCGGGCATCTTCAGATCGACCCCTTCAAGGTCTGCTGACAGATCCACAATGATCGGAGGCTCTGCACCCTCACGGGCCTTGAGAGGTATTGAGGTCGATCCAGACAGGTTCATCAGACCGGCCCCTTCCCACACATCAGATATGAGAGGCAGAGCCTGTTTAAGCGGTGAACGACGCACAAAGGTCAGAGCAGTTCCTGCGTCCACAGAAACCTGCTGCATGTTGATGGTTGCCACCGACCCTTCTTCCAGCACAGCCACACTGCTCGGACCTATGCGTGCGCCCAGGCTGGTTGCCGAAACAATATCAGCGAAAGTGTCAGTGCCCGACACATGGATCGCAGCGAACATAGCTTCAACCAGCGGCCAGTCAGGGTGATACCTGACCACAGCATTCTCCACATCACCGGTGGCCTCGATCTTTCGTGCCAGATCGCCAGGTTCCTGATGAATGTTTCCCTGATAAGCAAAATCCACATTCCGCAAAGTTCCCGACACCGGTGCCACATCAAGCCAGTTGGCCAGGCCCGGGGGAATTCTGTACGGGATGAAAGTTCGCACATCAGCGACCTGTGCCGAATCAAGATGCAGCAACAGATTCAATCGTTGCGCCGGTTTTTCCACCGGGATCGCCAGCGCAAACCCACCGACCAGACGGCTGTCACCATGTGAAAGCCGCACAATGGGCGCTCTCAGACCGAATGATCCGCCTTTAAACCAGGCGCTCAGCACACCCTGCAGATTGTCGACCTGCCATTCGTCGTTGAACAGTGTGGGAAAAGCAAGCGTTGTGGTTTCGCTGTTTATCGCCACCTGCGCACCGGCCTCATAACCAATCAACTCTCCGGCAACATTTCGCAGTCTGGGTGCACCGCGGTAGTCGCCCATGGAAAAATCACTCAGGCTGGCCGCGTAGCTCGCCTGTCCCTGCAGGTTTACTAACCCATGAATGTTATTCAGCTCACCCGTAAGATTCAGCGCGCCGAGCCAGCGATCAGCAGCATCGATAGACGCCAGAAGAGACCTGATTACCTGTGCTGGTTGCACTAAAGACAGTTGATCCAGCCACAGCCTCAAGCCTTGCGCGTCTGTCGCCCAGGCAATTGGCTGGAGGGTAAAACCATTGTCCGCAACATTGAACGTAACCTGCTCGATCGCGCCAAAGTAGCCACGCGGATCACGTCGACCAACAACGCGAAGATCTGCATCAAGTGTGGTCGCCAGCGCCTCGGGCATCACCACATGGATACGCTCTACATCCAGTGTTCCACCACCCCGCCGATTCTGCGCAGCCCACGCGCCATCCACACCGCTGACGTCAAGCACAGCACCGCCGAGCACCTGCGCGGGAATCCTGAAGTCACCGCTCACGAGAGCACGCTGCCGCGCCTCGCCCATGCCAAATCTCTGTTCCTGATATTCAATCTTGACATACAGGCGCAGTTCATCCGGCGTGTTCGTGGGCAGGCGGGTCAGGAACGCGGCCAGACGATTCACACCGCGGCGGTTTTCTGCTGTGGCGTTCAACTGATACCCAGCACCCCCATCTGCGAACCCGAGCCTGCCATTGACCCTGATCTGGTCGGAATGTTTGATCAGGACTAGCGGATCATAGTCCAGACGACTCGGTCCCATGCCAGCCAGGCGCCAACCGTCGGCCGTCTTCTCAACGATGATTTCTGCATCACTGGCATACAGACGAGCGGCGATGGGGGTTCCTCGAAACGCACTTTCAAGCCAATCCAGCTCAAACAACAGATCGTTTACGTATCCAGCCGGAAAAGTGACGCGCTTCACCTGCACCACCGGGTTCAAGCCATTCCACCTTCCCTCGAGGCCTTCAACGTTGACATCAAACTCGGCTAACAAACTGTTCAAGGGAGATTCCAGGCGATCGAGCACAAACATGCCGATGCGCCCGGCAGCCTGAGCAAGGGCGAAAATGAAAAACACCATCACCGCAAACGTGACTAACGGTCTCTGCAAAAGCCGGAACATCTGCTGTGCTTAATCGGCTAGCGACTCATGCCCTGAACAAGCACGACGTCGAACTCACCAGGACCGTAACAAGGCTCGACCTGAATTCTGATTTCACGCCCGATCTGGTCGGCCAGATCGGTCAGATAGCCTGCATCTTCTTCCAGCAGGCGATCGACGACATTGCTGGTCGCCCGTATCAGATAGCCTGAATCCGGACTTCGTCGATCGTTGCGACACTGTCGCCGGTGATCCTGCAGGATTGAGCGGAACACCTCGATGCAGGTGGATTCCGCAGTTTTAACAAAGCCAAGCCCTGAACAGTTTTCGCAGGGTTCGCAGATCTGCCGGGCGAGGCTTTCGCGTGTTCTCTTGCGGCTCAACTGAACAAGGCCCAGCGAAGAAAACCCCTCAATGCGGATTCTTGCGGCATCCGCCTCACAGGCTTTTTCGAGTATCCGCAACACCTGGCGCTGATGTTCTTCATCTTCCATGTCAATGAAGTCCACAACGATGATGCCGCCCAGATTGCGCAACCGCAGTTGCCGCGGTATCACAGCGGCAGCTTCGAGATTGGTCCGGTAAACGGTTTCTTCTAGCGAATGAGTGCCGAGAAAACCACCGGTGTTAACATCGATGGTCGTCATCGCTTCAGTCTGTTCCACCACCAGATAACCGCCGCTCTTGAGCGGTGCCTCACGGGTCAGCGCACGGGCAACCTCGGCATCTACGCCGTAACGTTCAAACAAGGGGCGCTCATCAGTGTAGTGAACAAGGCGCTCGCGGTATTCGGGTAGAAATTCGTCGACGAAACTGCACAGACGTTCATAGGTCGGTTGATGGTCAACGTACAGGCGTTCAAGACCGGGGCCGGAAAAATCTCTTAAAACCCGGATCTGCATGGGAAGTTCTTCGTATACCACTGCCGGTGCCGTGCTCGACGCACGCCTGGCTACAATTCGATCCCACATACGCAGCAGCAATCGCACGTCGGCGTCGATGGCCTGCTCGCGCGCACCTTCAGCTGCGGTTCTCGCAATAAAACCCATTTGTGTGTGACTGCTTGTTCGCACCTGATCTATGAGCACACGCAAGCGCTCCCGTTCGTCATCCTCGTCGATCCGGGCAGAGATCCCGATGTGCAGGCTGAGTGGCATCAGGACCAGGTATCGGGATGCGATTGCAAGCTGGGTGGTCAGTCGGGCGCCTTTTTTACTGATCTGGTCTTTTAAAACCTGAACAAGAATTTCCTGTCCGTCGTGCAGAAGCTCGCGGATATCGGTGGGTTTCTCCGGTCCCTTTGGCTCTTCATCCGGCAAACCTGACGTTATGATCCTGGGACGATCGATATCGTTGGCATGTAGAAAACCCGGGCGTTTCAGGCCGATGTCGATAAACGCAGCCTGCATGCCCGGAATGATGCGCAGAACTTTGCCTTTGTAGATATTGCCGGTGAGGCTATAACCAGCTGCTCGAGCCAGATGGATCTCCGCAAGGGAGCCACCGGAAATCAGTGCGACCCGCGTCTCGAACTCGTTCACGTTGATCAGTAGCTCATCGGACATCATTTCGTCCAGCCCAGGTATCGACACCAAATACACCCAGCAACCGCTCTGTTGTCGCGAGGGGTAAACCCACCACGGCGCTGTAACTGCCGACTATACGTTCAGCAAATATACCTCCAATCCCCTGAATCCCATACCCGCCTGCTTTATCTGCTCCTTCACCACATATTGCATAGCGGTGTGCTTCGTCACGGCTGATCGGGCGAAAGTGAACTTCTGTCGTCACGCTTTCGACCCCGCTTTTCTCACCACGGGCAACACAGACTGCAGTG